>JAIRLW010000407.1 GCA_031259095.1 Planctomycetaceae bacterium
AAGGCGGGAACTATCGGCCTGCCGGAACTTACAAACTCGACAAAGGTGTTGGAGCGTTCCCGCTCGAAGACCTGGACAAATACGGCAGTGACGGAAACGCTGTTGATATAAGTGTCGGAAACGATCCTTGTCCTTATTGCCGTAACACTGGTCTTGTCAACTGTAGTTGCAAAAAAACTTACTGTGAGAAAGCGGATGCGTCAAGCGGAACTTACCCTTGGTGCGGTCAGACAGGACCTTATCAACGCGGTAACTGGGGAGTTGGCGGCGGCGGATAAGTGTTGCCTAATTTTACTATAACTTATTTTTTTATACCAATCATTTTATTCAAACACAAATATGATGAACACATTTCTTGAAACAGCAAAAAAACCGGTTGTTTTTATGCTTACGGCGGCTGTTGGTTGTTTTGCGGCGGCTGTTTTGGCGGAATTGTTTCTTTTCGTAACGAGTAAAGGAGCCGCATCTCAAGCAGTTTGTTTGACGATAGATATTTCCGGATCGATGGCGGGAGACAAGATGAACGAAGTCAAAGAAGCGGCAAAAACATTTATCAAAAACCGTAACCTTTCCAGAGATCATATTGCAATTACGGTTTTCAGCAGTGTTGGAAAAATTCTTGTTCCGTTTACGCAGGATAAGGACAAATTGTTCCAAAATATTGATTCATTGCTTTCTTACGGCGGGACAAACTTTGAAGATGCGATGACGTATTCGGAACGTGTTGTCAAAGAGTACAGCGGTAAAAATGATTGTGCGGTATTGCTTTTTACGGACGGAGCGAGTAGTGTGGGCGATCCTCAAAAGGCGTTGGAAATTGCGCAACAGTTACGCAAAAACGGTGTACGGATTTTTGCGGTGGCAACTCAAGATGGAGATATGCCGTATCTTGCCGGTTTAACGGGAAACGAAAATCATGTTATCGGAACCCAAGACGGACGTTTTGAGGAAGCGTTTGCTCAAGCGGAAAAAATGATTTCCGAATCGTTAATGGGCGGCGGCGGAAATTATTCATTTATGGAATTACTCATACGGACGGTTGGCTGGACGATATTTCTTTCACTTGGAATTGCGTTGGCGTTAGCGGCGATTCAGAATCATTTTCTGAAAAAACCGCTTTTACCGGCAGAACAATTGATTCTTGTACTGATTGGTTCGGCGTCGGCGGCGTTGGCGGCGGGTTCTATTGGTGAAATATCGCATCAAATTTTTGGCGTTATCCGGCTTGGTATTTTGGGACAGGTGATTGGTTGGACAATTTTGGGAGCGATTCTTGCGTTTGGGATGGTTTATTTTATTCCAAACCTGAGCAAGACCAACGCCTTAAAATTTGGGGCTTTGGGCGGTTTTTTGGGATCGCTGGCGTTTCTCGTTTTCAGTATTGGTACGGAAATTGGCGGACGATTATTGGGAGCGTTTATTTTGGGGGCTTGTATTGGATTGCTTGTTGCTCTGGTCGAAACACTTTACCGTAACGTTTGGCTGATGGTTGTTTATGATCTGCGCAATTTTGCGCAAGTCAATCTTGGTTCGCAAAATGTAACGGTTGGATCGGGAAAAAGTAATACGGTATTGATTCCTGATGCGCTTGCGAAAGCCGGAACATTCCGCACTGAAGGAGATAAAATCTGTTACACCGATTCCGACGGAAAACAACAACTGCTCGTTCCGGGCAACCGCGTGAAAATTGGTACGGTTGAACTTGTCATTTGTTCTAAAGACGTACCGTTTTCGCCGTCAAAGTTTTACCCAATGAAAATGTCAAAAGCAAAAGAATTACAATCACAATCGTAATAAATCAGTGTAATATTTTTTACACGTATGAATATTGGACAAACAACCTCATTGACGCCTAATTTTTCTTACGAAACGATTTACCAAAAAACCTCAGTAGCAAAATGATTCCCCCCACAACCAACCTTATTACCTCATTATTTGTTTACGTTTTTAATAAGGTAATGAGGTCAGTAGAGACGCAATGCCTTGCGTCTCTGGGTCAGTAGAGACCCAATGCCTTGCGTCTCTACTGAGGTTGTTTTGTTAGGAAAAAATTAGGTTGAAAATGAGGTTTGCGGAAACAGTTAAAATACGTTTTGGAAAATTCCGCTGATATAGTACGAAAAGACCAATCTGAAAAAATTATTCCACTGATATATTACAAATTCCACCTTTTTCACCATTAACTTTTTCACCTTTTAACATTTTTTATTACAACAATGAGCGGCAATTTTTATATTGAGTTGAATCTTTTCCTTGATCCGGCGATTACGGATACTGTTGCGTTGAAAGCGGAACTGGACAAAAAGATTGCAGAGTGGAATAAGTTAATCAATACGGATACGAAATACAAACATTTTGTACAAATTGCCAGAGCATGGAAAAACAATCTTAACAATTGTGATTTAACAACACTTGCTGCCGAAGCCCGTTTGATTCGTGAACAACAAGGTAAAGAAGCGGTCGATGTTTATGAGGAGAATGGTATTCTCGAACTCAAAGCATACGACGATCTTCACAAAGAATTTTCGCCGTTTTTTACTGAAACAACAATTGATTCGTGGCTTCATCTTAAAGTTTCCGAATCATTTATTCCGCCTGAACCGCACTATCCATCGGAAGTTAAGAAAAAAATCTTGTCGAAAGATGACATGGATAAAATCGCAAACGATCTGAAAATTATTTTAGGAAACGAAAAAGCCAGTTTGTATGATTTAATTGGAGTTTCACCGACAAGCAATTTGAAAACGATTCAAGAAAAACGTCAATCAGCGTATGACGCCGCATTCAAAAAACCAAAGACAGGTAGTGATTCGGCTAAAGTCGATGCAGAGAATCGGTTGTTAGGAAGAGCCAAAACTATTTTTGATACAGATGTTTCACGTCAAGGTTATGATATTGCCTTAAAACGCCGTCCGTTTGATAAATTAATTGATTCAAAATTCAAAAGACGAGCAATTAAAGGCAGTATTACCTACGAAGATTATCAACGTTCCATTAAAGAGACCTTGGAACTAGGATTTTCGCAAACGGAAACGGATTGGTATGTTTATAATTACTATTGTAACACAAGAAAATTACCGTTTCCCAAACCGGTTAAAATACCTATTCCATCTTCTGTTGTTCCTGTTCCATCTCCCAAACCGGTTCAAATACCTATTCCGTCTTCTGTTGTTCCTGTTCCATCTCCTGTGCCGGAACAAAGGAGACTATTTATTGACCCTTCAATCAATTCGATTTTTGATGCAATAGAAAAAGATAGTTTTAAAGCAGTAAAGATATTTGTGGAAAATGATAAGACTCTTGTTAATAAAACGGACGAAAATGGTGCAACACCGCTTCATTGGGCAGCAT
>JAIRLW010000454.1 GCA_031259095.1 Planctomycetaceae bacterium
GCGGATCAGATTTCGATGGCGAAGGATTGGCTGCTCCTTTTGGACTGTCCGACGCCGCCTTGGGGGATTCCGTCAACTCCCAATGATCCCTTAGATCAAGGGACTTTAGGAACAAAGACACCGCCCCTTCAGGGTCAATACTTTTTTAACCTCAAACAATAATTCCACTGATCTATTACCTATACTTTAAAAGCCGATAAACATCAGGTGGGCAACCTTTCGCCGAAAAGCCGCAACAGTTGATTTTGTTCTTTGATTTCCTGCCGCTTACAGGGTCAAGCCGGCGAGTACGCCGGCGCAACAGCGGGTAAAAGCCCTTCGGCGAAATATTGCCTACCTCAGAAGTCGCCTATGAACGTTTTCCCTCAAATCATTTCGTTGGCGAATTCTTTTTTTAGCAGTTGCAAACCTTGTTCCCCTTGAGCGTTATTGACAGTGATGGAAATACTGCGTTCACTGGTGGAAATGACATTGACATTAATTCCTCCGTCGGCAAGCGTTTTGAACATCCGGTACGCCAAACCCGTGTGAGAACGCAATCCCGTACCGCGAACTGATAAAATCGCAATCGTTGGATTGTACAACGGTTCATCACTGCGCCAAGTATCGGCAAGTTTCTTTGTAACATCAATAGCGGCATCCAGCATTGTTCGCGGAACGGTGTAGGTGATAATTGCTTTTCCGTTGCGTCCGCAACTCTGAACAATCATGTCCACCACAATTCCAGCCTCCGCAATTCGTTCAAACATTTCCGCTGCAATTCCCGGTTTGTCCGGCACATTGGGCATGGTAATCCGCGCCTGAGTTTGGTCGAGATGAATCGATTCGATTAAAATGTCTTCCATCCTGGAAAGCCGCGCAACATCCAGTTCAGGTTTTACCGGTTTTTTCGACCATTCCGATTGATTGGACGCCGATTGATTGGACGCCGGCGAATGGAGTGGAGAATTGAGTTTTGAAGGCGTTTTTTCCAACTGGAACGCCGAATGAACCGCGCGGAGTGTTTCGATAGCATCGCTCCAAGAAACAAGCGCGGAAATTTTGATTTCGCTGGTCGTAATCATGCTGATGTTAATCATTTTCTGCGAAACCGCCCGAAACATTTTTTCCGCAATACCGCCTTGAGTTTCCATCCCAAGCCCAACCACCGATACTTTCGCAACATTTTTCTGATAATCAACCTGTTCCGCTCCAATTTCTTCCGAAACCGTATTGATATTTAATACGTCAAGCGTCGCCGCTAGATCGTTGCCGGGAACAGTGAACGAAATATCGGTTCGTCCTTCCTGCCCAATATTTTGAACAATCATATCGGTTGCGATTTTTGCTTCGGCAATACGGGCAAATAATCGCATGGCGTTACCCGGTTTATCGGGAACTCCGATTAAGGTCAAACGTGCTTCGTTTTTGGCAATCGCCGCACCGGTTACCGGCGCATCGCTTTCCGGCGCCGCAACAATCAAGGAGCCGGGCGTATCGGTAAAACTGCTCCGAACATGAACCGTCACTCCAAATTTCTTGGCAAATTCAATTGATCGGCTATGCATCACGCCCGCGCCAAGACTCGCCAACTCCAACATTTCATCATAACTAATTTGTGCAACTTTTCGTGCTTCCGCTAAGAGCCGCGGGTCGGTGGTGTACACTCCGTCCACGTCGGTGTAAATTTCACATTCATCCGCACCAAGAGCCGCCGCCAACGCAACCGCCGAAGTATCACTCCCGCCGCGTCCCAATGTGGTAATATTCCCGTCGTCATCGATTCCCTGAAAACCCGCCGCAATAACAATGTTACCGGCATTGAGCGCCGTTCTCATGCGGTCGGTCGAAATAGATCGGATACGCGCTTTGGTGTGAGAACTATCGGTTTTGATACCGATTTGCGCACCGGTCATACTAATCGCTTTGTAACCAAGCGATTCCAACGCAATGGCCATAAGAGCAATGGTAACTTGTTCACCGGAAGACATGAGCATATCCATTTCACGGTGAGGCGGACGGTCTGAGATTTCTTTGGCGAGCGCAACAAGATGATCGGTTGTTTTTCCCATCGCACTGACCACGACCACAACCTGATTTCCCGCCTGAGCGGCACGAATCGCTTTACGGGCTGCGCCAAGAATCTTTTGAGTATCGGCAACACTGGTTCCACCAAATTTTTGAACAATAAGCGGCATAGTAAAATTTAGGTTAAAAAATAAAACAAAAATCAACCACCAGAACAATAACAGATAAAAAAATACCAGATTACTAAAATTCGGCAAGACCGGACTTCGTTATTAGGGCGTGTTGACCCTAATTTCTCAAAAACACGATATTTCTCAAAAACACGATGATATTAGCGAGTACGATGAAGGCATGATAGGTTTTCATCTAATTTATCATATCGTGTCAAAACCCGCCTGAACTCTTTTATATTTCGGAAGCGGCGTTCCGCCCTATTTCGATGTTTGTACACTTATTCAGTATTCCCGCCTCTCAAACCGCATTTCTGTTAAAATGGTGAAAATTTTCCGATTATTCGGGTAAAAGCAGTCATTTTCAAGCCAACGTGTGTGAACGCCGAAAAATGGAACTAAGCGTGTTTTACGTCAAAGAACAACGCTTTTATGGTTTATGCCGATTATTCCGAATTAACTACCCAATCTACCGTTTACGATGTTTTACAACGAATCAGCCGGAGCAATGTTTGTCAATAGAATTAATTGCTTCTTTGTCGTGGTTTCGCTAATCGCTTACGGCATGATTCCGATGTTGCCGGATTCCTCACGGCTTTATGCTGCCGAGCCGCGGAATAATTGGGCGACCAAAGCGTATGAACGGAATTGTGATGCGGTGGTCTGTATTCAGGGCGATAAAGTTGAAGAACCAAGTAATTCCGCAAAAGATACCGCCGGAAAATCTTACAACGGAATGGGAACCGGAATCATTATCGATGAACGCGGGTACATCGTTACCAACTTTCATGTCGTTGAAGGTATTCGTAAAATTCAGGTCACTACTTTTGACCGGAATGTTTATACCGCAAATCTTGTCGCCCGAGACACGGAAACCGATTTGGCAATTATCAAAATTAACGCCCGTAAATCACTCAAAACAATCACGCTTGGCCGTTCCCACGATTTAATTCCGGGCGAAAGTTGTATCGCTATCGGAAATCCTTACGGATATGCTTTTTCGTTGACGGACGGAAGAATCAGCGGGATCGATAGGGAAGTCGACGTCAACGATTCCTTGGTTTACCGCGTCGCTATTCAGACAAACACCGAAATCAATCCGGGTAATTCCGGCGGTCCGTTGATCAATGTCGATGGCGAAATGATCGGAATTAACGCTGCTATCCGTCAAGGAGCGGCAGGAATCGCGTTTGCGATTCCGATTGATCAGGTCGCCGAGGTCGCCGCCAAATTGCTCGGAGAAATCGCCGAACAATCTATCTCGCACGGGCTTAACGTTTATCAGGAAGATCGTGAAAACGATAACGAGTCATCATCCGTACCGCGCGGAAATCGGTTTACGGTGGTGGTTGAATCGGTCGGAAATAACAGTCCGGCTGCCGAAGCGGGAATTGAAAAGGGCGATATTATCAAAGGAATCGGACAATACTCCATCTCCAACAAACTCGATTTTTCACGTGCCTTAATTGATCTCAAATCCAGAGACGACATCACGTTTTCAATCCTGCGAAACTCGAAAACGGTAGATGTTACCGTTTCCATGGGACCGTCGCGTGAAGATCAATTTGTTCAAGGAATTTCCCGTTCCCGAAACAACATTCCGAAACCTGCCGGTTCAGGTTTTGCGCCCAAAACGGCAACTCAGGTAAAATCAAATTATGACGATCTTGTCTGGGATACATTGGGAATCCGATATACTCCGATGCTCACCGAAGAATATCGGCGAATGTTTTCCCAATATTTGGCAGAGCGTCCTCATGGCGGAGTTGTGGTGAAGGCAGTACGCGAAGGAAGTCTCATGGCAAAAATCTATGTCATGCCGGGTGATGTGATTATCGGAATTCACGAGTGGGTGATCACTTCCCAAAACGACGTCCGGTTTATCGCCAAAAATTGGCACTCCTTCAAAACGCCTAAAGGAACAGTAGAAATCGAATTGTTCCGCGACGGACAATGGTATTCCACCGAAATCCCGCTGAAATAGTTTTTTTCTTTTTGTTTCGTCTCCTCTGTCCCATTAGTCCTCATTGTCTCTAATGTCCCTAAAGGCTGGGATACTGGAGACAATGGGGACCAATGGGACAAGATTATTTGTAATATATCAGTGGAATTTTTATTTTTTATATTAGCCCCGAAAGGGGCGTCAGGATTATAGCCTACCCCAACGGGGTAGGGTTAAGTTCCCCCCGTCAACCCAACGCCCTGAAAGGGCAACAGGAAAATAATTAAATGACGAACCGTTTATAATCTTGATGCCCTTTCAGGGCTTCGGTTGGTGATGGTCATTGAACCTACCCCGTTGGGGTAGGCTATAATCCTATTGCCCCTTCAGGGCAAATACTTTTTTAACCTCAAACAATAATTCCACTGATA
>JAIRLW010000457.1 GCA_031259095.1 Planctomycetaceae bacterium
TATCAGTGGAATATTTTTTACACGTATGAATATTGGACAAATAACCTCATTTCCACCTAATTTTCTTAACGATTGTTTAAAACAACCTCAGTAGCCAAAGATACAATATCTATCCAAACCTTATTACCTCATTAAAAACATAAACGAATCATGAGGTAATAATAAGGTAATGAGGTCGGTTTTGGTGGGATTCATTGCTACTGAGGTTTTTTGGTAAATCGTTTTGTTAAGAAAAAATAAGGTTGAAAATAAGGTTTGCGAAAACTGTTAGAAGACGTTTTGGAAAAATTCCACTGATATATTACTAATCATTTAACTAAATTTTTTATAAGAGGAAAAAATTCTTGAACCTTGCCGAACACGTTTTAGTTGTTTTTCGGTATCTATTTTCTGAACCTCCAACTCCTCCATGCTGGTCGAATCATTCCGAATAATCTCCTCCAGCATCGCCGCACAACGTTCCAATCGACCGCCAACCTCCAACCGTTCAGTGTCATTGTTCCATGTTCTTTCTTCCGGAAGAATTTCCAGAAAGGGCCGCAGTTGTTTTTCGATCAACTCAAACTCATTCATAAGACGTTGTTTCACCGCCAACAGTTGGAGCAACACCGTCAGATTGCTTTGACGGACAATCTCCAACTGTTGCACCGAAATCGGAAGCAAACGCCGAAGGATTTCCTCTTTCCGATAAATTAGTTCACAGAATGTCTTCATAAAATCGATTGGTTTTTTCGGCTCAAATTGATATTGATATTGATATTTGTCCCATCATGTCCCATTCGTCCCTAATGTCCCTTCACTGAAAAAATCTTAGGGACATTAGGGACTGATGGGACTTTAGGGACGGAATAAAACTCGTGATTAAAAGAGGTCCTTGGATTTACTTTATATTCTTGGATTTACTTTATATTGAGTTGAACTTTTTCGGCTTGAATGAGATTTTTCCAATTATTATTTTGTGGAATGATACTGTTTTTCTCCAAACGATTCAAGACAAATTCCGCTTGATTTAAGGCGGCGGCGGCTTCTTCAAATTTTCCGAGTAAGCGGAGTGCGGTTGTCATCCGAATCAACGCATCCAACGATTCCGGCTTGTTCTGGTAACGGGTCGCCACAATACTTAACGCCGAAACCGCTTGCTCATAACGTTTCATCTCCATCAAGACCAAACCGGCGTCAAATAACACATTCCGCAACATCAACTGTTCCGATTCCGTTAAATCAATCGCCTCCTGACGTTTCACCAACAACTCTTCCGTCTTTTGAATATGAATCAATGCTTTTCCGCGTTCAATATCGGCGTTTTCCAGAAGTTGCCGACGGACAGCCTCCAACACCGATTCGTCCGCCGATTTCGACAATTGAGCCGCCAACTGCAAATAGGCTTGCGAAAGATAATAATGAGAATCAGCGGTTTGGACGGCATTAGGATAATTTTTGACCGCGTCTTCCAAATAAGGGATTGCTTCGGCAAACTGTCCGCGTTCAAAAAACAACTTCCCCAACGCAAACATCGAATCCCGATAAATCACCGACGACGGCGCATATTCGTCAATTAAATTCAACTGAAGAATTCCTTGCGCTTTGTCCCATTCCTTTTTCTCAATGTAAGCCCGACTCAAAATCATCCGAAGACGCGGAACTAACGCATGATTCGGATAAGATTGAAGGGCTTCTTCCAAAATATCGACGGCGTTGTCTAAGGCGTCGAGGTGAAGATACATCTCGCCAAGATGAAGATAAACTTCTGGACGATGTTCGTTAATTGTAATTCGCAGAAAATGTTTGTACTGGGGAATCGCTCGCCGATAATCTTTGCCGAATCTAAAATTTTCCGCACTCCGCCAGAGCCAATCACTGAAATCGGCGGATTCATAATCGACTTCCGTAAGCGCCGCAAACGCTTCGCCTGAACGTCGATATTTAACGTAAGATTCACGCAATAACTCTTCGCCTTCAGCGCCAAGCGTTGCGTCTGCCTGCCGACGAAGATGAATAGCCCACGACTCGTAGGTATCTCCGCGAAGCCGCGACGCTTCCGGCAACGGCATCACGCCGCGCAAAAAATACAAAAGCGTTACCGTTTCTTTGTATTCTTTGAGTTGAATATTATGGCGGATGATTTCACGGCAACGTTCCAGAATCGTTTCTTTGGAAAGCCAAAAACAAGCGTAATGAGGTTCCTGACGAATGGCATCCAATGTTCGGGAATAACCGCGTAATGAAGATTCTGTTCGTCCGAATTTACGCTCAATTTCCGCCCAGAGAAAATCAGCCGCCGCAGCTTCGGGAGTTTCCGGGAATGTTTCCGCTAATTTGAGATAAATTTCCTGTGCTTTCGCAAGATTACCCATTTCGTCATAACAAATTCCTTGCAGTAATTCCGCGTTTCGCAGCCAACGCTGAACCGTTAATTCCAAACGCCGCGTTTCCTGAAAATGTTCCAATGCTTCCCGATATTGTTTCGTCGCCAGTTCCTGAAATTTTTGAGCGTTTATCTGAACCAAATCAGGTTGCGGTTCCGTTTTCAAACTTCCGCTAGGAAATTCCGACGGAATCGGAGCCTTTTCCGTTGTCTCTTCAGACGGAATAACAATCACACGATCTTCAGACGACGGTAAAGCGTCAACTTGTTGTCCGTAACGGTCAGAAACTCGGCTGCGGATGGAAGTAATCCGGCGGGAAAGGTTAGAAGAGGGAGAAGAGTCGGAAAAATCGGAATCGGTCGGAGCAGGAGGAGTCACCGAAGACAACAAACCAACCGGTTCTATCGGAAACACGGGAATGATCGCATTCACCGATGACTCAGAATGAGGCAAAAACGGTTGACGATGTTTCGCATCTGGTGGGAGACGTTTTTCCAAAACTTCGCGCGGAATTGCCGGAAGCGGAGTTGGTGTAACCGGAGCCGGAGCAACCGGCAATTCTTTATCGAGCAATTCAGGATTCCGATGATTTTCTAACTCCATGCTCTTTTGTCGTAATTCTCTTGCTCTTAAAAGAGCGATTTGACCACGAACAAAATGTTGCATTGTTCGGAAACGGTCAAGTTGCGGGATTTTGTTGAGAATTTTTTCGGCGTTGTCCGCTTCGCCCAATTGAATGAGAATCATTGACCAAAGAAAATCACCTTCATATTGTTCGTCTTCGGTTGTGGTCGGATGATCCTGAAAAGCACGGAGATAACGGAGTGATTCTTGAAAGTCGGGGTTGGGTTCAAGAAAATAAGAATGCGCCAAAAACCAATAAATCAATTTCGTATTGGACGAATCCGCTTCCAATGCTTGTTGTAATGGTTCACGGCATTGCGTTAATTCTCCGCTCAAATACAAACTTTTGCCCAACAGAAAAAAACCTTCGGCACGGCGTTCGGGAATGAATCCATACGCTACGGATTCGCGTAAATAATTTGCGGCTGCCAGATAATAAGGTTGCCGATCTTTTTCCCAAGCGTTTTCCGCCATCGCACAAGTTGACGCGCCAAGAACAAAATATAAACCGGTTCGGGTTGAAACATCATGCGGCGAGATAAATTGGAGCATCTCCTCCGCGGACTTTTTCGCTTGGGAATACGAACCAAGATCATAAGTTCTGAGAACTAACTCAAGTGTCGGACGATTAAGATATTTAACAATATAACGTATCGTCAAACCAGCCGAAATAAGAAAAATAAGCCCCGCAATAATACCAATTACAAGAGCAATCACAAAATGTTCTTTAGCCCAATCAATACAATCGTCCCGAAAATCAAGAACAATATCAAGAATAACATTTCCGGTAGAAATACTTTCTTCATCTTGAGATTCATCGTCGTCTTCTGTTTTTTTATTTCCGGTTGATTCCGTATTTTCTTCGTCGTTAGCGACTGGTTGTTTTTGGGGTCGCCGACGTTTTTTTACAATGGGTTCAATTTTTTCTTCGTCATCGTCTTTAATTCGAGCCATGAGAAAACGATAATGATTTTCTTGAATCACGTCAAGAGAAAAAGTAATTAAAAATCAATGTCCCAATATCCCAATTGTCCCAATATCCCAATTATCCCTAATGTCCCTAAAATTGAGGCTAAGAGACAATTGGGACATTTAGAGACAATAGGGACGAATGAGTTTTTTTATTAAAAACCGGCTTCCAAAAATTCCCTCATGTTGACTTTATCGCTTTGACGATAATCAAAGAGTTCCGACACTTTTTTCATACTTAACAGAAAATTTTTGAAAGGAATAGATAATGTACCGTCGAATACTATTAACTGTTCTTTGTGTTAGCGCCTTTTCTTGGGCGTTTTCAACCTCTGACGTGTTCGCACAACAAGGTTACGGTCAACAATGGGCGCAAACCTACAATGTTCAGGATTGGCAGCGGTTCTATTATTATCCTTACGTTTACTATCCGCATAATTATTATTCGCCGGAATATTTCCGCAGTTCGCAGGACATGTATCACCGTTATCCGGCGGAAATGCAGGTTCCGGCATACAACAAAGATTGGATCAATTTCTATCCGTCTTCACGCCGTTATCATTCGGGGAATCACTTCCGACTCGATATTTTCTAAAAAATCGGCTATGAATGTCATTATTACAGGCGGAGCAGGATTTATCGGTTCAGCATTGGTTCGTTATGCAGTCGGACAACTCGGTTGGACGGTCTTGAATATCGACCAACTCACCTACGCCGGCAATCTTTCCTCACTCCGTGATGTTGCCGATCATCCAAACTATCATTTTCTCAAAGCCAATGTCTGTGATTATCCAATAATTGCCAAAACGATTGCCGATTTTGAACCGGAAATTATTTTCCATTTGGCGGCGGAATCTCATGTTGATCGAAGTCTGGAAGGACCGTCGGCGTTTATTCAAACTAATCTTGTCGGAACTTACACAATGCTTGAATCTGCCCGAAAATATTGGGCGACTCTTCCTTCCCGCAAAAAATCACGTTTCCGATTTCATCATGTTTCAACCGATGAAGTTTACGGTTCGCTTGGCGCAACCGGATTTTTCACCGAAAAAACTCCTTATGATCCTCGAAGTCCGTATTCTGCCAGCAAAGCCGGTAGTGATCATTTAGTCAAAGCGTGGTTTCATTCTTACGGACTTCCGGTTGTGATTACCAACTGCTCGAATAATTACGGACCGTATCATTTCCCTGAAAAATTGATTCCGCTGATCATTTTGAATGCTCTCGATCATAAACCGTTACCAGTTTACGGAAAAGGAGAAAATATCCGCGATTGGCTTTATGTCGAGGATCATGTCAAAGCAATTGTGTTAGCCGCAACAAAAGGAATTGCCGGACAGACGTATAATATCGGCGGTCGGAATGAACGTAAAAACATAGAAATCGTGCAAACAATTTGCGATATTCTCGACAATCTCCGTCCTTATGCCGACGGTTCGTACCGTCAACTGATTACGTTTGTTCAGGATCGCCCCGGTCATGATTTGCGTTATGCGATTAACGCAAACCGGATTGAAGCGGAACTTGGTTGGAATGCCGAAGAAACATTTGAATCCGGTATTGTCAAAACAATTCAGTGGTATCTCGACAACGATTGGTGGTGGAAACCGATTCGTGAAAGAAAATATGCCGGTGAACGTTTAGGAACAATAAGAAATCTCTAAACACACTTACGGGAATAATCGAGGTTCGATTACGGGAAACGTCAAATCATAGAGAGTTTTCTGAAGAATTATTTGTCTCTATCGTCCCAATTTGTCCCTAATGTCCCATTTTTTAGGGACTCCTGGGACATGAGGGACGAATGGAGACAAAAGAATCCTAATCCGCTTTTCAATATTTACCGAACGATTTATCATCGAGATCAATTTTGATTTCGGCTCCACCGCCGCCGCCCCAATGATCATCGTCAACCTCAACAGTTGGCGAAGGAGGAGAATAGGCAGGTTGGGTTGGCTTGTTAACGGTTGGTTTGAAAGGAGTACTTGGTTTTGCGGAATCTGTTGATTTTGAAAGAGTTGGTTTAACTACAGGAGTTGGTTTTGCGACAACGGTAATCGGTGCGGATTTCGTCGAAGCCGAAACGGTTATTGAACCGTTACCGTTATTCTGCGATGTTGACGATTTACGAATTCGGAACTGACCAACCAAGTTTTGTAGTTTACTCGCCTGACTGCTCATTTCATTTGAAACGCTGGCGGTTTCTTCGGCATTGGCGGTATTTTGTTGTGTTACCGCGTCGATCTGATGCAATCCCTGTGAAACTTGCGAAATACCTTG
The DNA here is from genome assembly GCA_031259095.1 of Planctomycetaceae bacterium. Taxonomy (GTDB): domain Bacteria; phylum Planctomycetota; class Planctomycetia; order Pirellulales; family Thermoguttaceae; genus WRKP01. The sequence continues at coordinate 6,240 of JAIRLW010000457.1, forward strand.
TGCTTGTTCACCGCTTGCCTGAGCAATCTCGCCAACCAACGCCGCCACTTTTTGCGATTGTTCCACAATACCATCGAGCATTTCGGCGGTTTGAGTTGCGATTTCCGCACCTTCGTTGATTTGTTTGCTGTTATTTTCGATCATTTGCGTTGTTTCCGCAGCGGCTTTTGCGCTTCGGGACGCAAGATTCCGAACTTCTTCCGCAACAACCGCAAAACCTTTACCGTGAACTCCTGCCCGCGCAGCTTCAACGGCAGCGTTGAGTGCAAGCAGATTAGTTTGGAACGAAATATCGTCAATAACCTTGACCACTTTTTGAACATCCTGAGAATTTTTTGTAATCAACGCCATTGATTCGATCATTTTCTTCATCATGTCTTTACCGACGCCAGCGGAATCGTTGGCGGCTTTGGCCAGTTTATTGGCTTCACCGGCATTTTGAGCGTTATTATTGGTTTGGCTGCCGATTTCACTCATGGACGCGGTGATTTCTTCAATACTGGCGGCAGATTCTGTTGCACCTTGCGAAAGACTTTCACTGGCGGCGGCGACTTGCGATGCTCCGGTCGCAACTTGTTCCACCGCTTCGGCGGTATTTCCCAACGCGGTGTTGACCTGATTCAGCATTTCATTCAAGTGAATATTCATCACATCCAAATCACCGCGAATTTTAACCGTACTCAGCCAATTCCCTTCCGCAAGTTCTTTCGCAAGATTTTCAACATTCTGAAATTCGGTCATAATTGCTTGGAGCGCCTTGGACAAGTCGCCGATTTCATCGTTGCGTTTTTTATATTCTGCCGGTATTTCAACAGACAGATTGCCGTCTCGTGCGATTTGAATCATCGCGTTCGCCGCCATTCGCAAACCGGTTACGATGTTTTTCGACAGAATAACCGCAACCGCAATACCGACAACCACCGCCAAAATACAAACGCAGATAATAAGAATCGACACTGACGCAATCAGAGTGGTCATTGATTGTGATGTCTCGTCAACTCTCTTTTTAACAGCAGTGGTAATGTCTACAAATATTGGCGTAATTGCTTCACCGGTTTGTCCTTGCTTGTCTTGGTTATTTTCCAGCGTTTTCAAAGCGTCAATCCAGGCGTTGTTCTGGGTTTGCCATCCTTTTAAAGCCTGAACCGTATCGACAAGCAATTTATGCTCTCCATCATTTGTTAATTTTTCATTTAATTTCTCGCATCTTATAAAAGCCGCATTGAATATGGCACTGATATCTTCCAATACTTTGGGATCATAGTTTTTTTCATAGTCGCGCACTTTAATACGGACGAGTTGAAGATCATTAAGAATAAGTGATGGAGTCAAAACCAAATCCACTTGATTTTGGGTCATTGTTTTGGGGGCGGTATCACTTGTGGTATTATTTTCCTGTTCGACGACTCTTTTTTTGATCAAATTGACCATTTCCATTAACGAATTTTCCGCAATACGGTAAGCGTTATTTCGTTTAGTTAGTAATTCCTGAATTTTTATGATGATCTCGTCATATTCCTTATCCAACAGTTCATAGTCCTTTACGAGTTTTACAATGTTAGCGGTATTGTTGCGCATATTCTCGTGTAGATTCAATTTCTGAATTTTCTCGTTTGTTTCGGCAACCTGATTCGCCAAATTAACCATATTGGCGTGATATTTTGGATCTTTCGTCAACGAGTGTTTGTAGGAAACAATTTGTGCTTCGTAAGAATCGATTACCATCGTATTCGACAACGAAAACACCTCAATTTCTTGCAGCAAATCCGACGTTTCCTGACTGATATTCCTAAAAGCGGTATAGCCGACAATACCGACCACAAGAAGGAGTGTAATGGACAAACCAAAACCAACCAACAATTTTTTACCAATTTTCATATTGGAAAGCATTTTTACCTCTAAAATATTTTATTTGTGAAATGAACCGCAACCAAATGTTCCTCATTTGATTGCCTTGAAAGTTATTACGGCGTCATTGTTCTTTTGTATAAAAGATAATCCAATAAAACCGAATATAAATCATTTATTTTCTAATTAGGAGATTGGGACAATTCCTCGTACCTCTCAATTGGTAAATTATAGCATAGTAAATTGTGAAAAAATGGGGAAGGCGAAAAAAAATTAATAAAACTTTCAGTAAGGGGTTCAACATTAGTGATTAGGCATAAAGTGGACTTTTTGCGGTTAAAACTAATAAATTTTTAAAATTTAGTCTTTGTAGCGGACTCATTGGCGATGAGACAATGTTTCATAGAGGTAGGCGACATTTTCGCCGAAAAAGTTTTTTACCCATTGGGATTCTTTCAAAGAGCTTCCGCTTTCGCAGCGCTATGAACGGCGGGCGTGTATGTTTCGGTCAGAGAATGTTCGTAAATATCAAAGTGTTTACCGGTGATTTTTTTGACAAGATCAATAAACGCCATCGCGTCAATTTCATACTCGCGTATCAGATAACGCCGACTGGCTCCGTGAACAAAAGTATCCTGCAAACCAAGACGGTACAACGGTTTACCGCAAGCCGATTCCGCCATTTGTTCGGCTAATATTGTTCCTAAACCGCCAATCACACTGTGATTTTCGAGCGTAATAACTCCGTATTTACTTCTGGCAATTTCTTTGACTATTTTCGGATAATTGAATGGTTTGAGCGTTGAGAGGTGATAATGGGTGATATAAATTCCCTGATCACGCAATGCGGCAACCGCGCGCATTCCTTCTTCCGTACAAATACCGCTTGTCAGTAAAACAAAATCACGTCCTTCGGAAAGTTTTCGAGGTTTTCCGAATTCCATTGGTTCGTTGGCGTCGAACAAGCGCGGCACTTCACCGCGTAATTGCCGTACATAAACCGGACCCGGCGCCTGGTACGCAACATCCAGAACAGATTCCACTTCCGTAGCATCGCCGCATTCCAGAATCGTCATATTAGGCAAAGACCGCATCACCGAAATATCTTCAATTGCCTGATGAGTTGCGCCGCCCGGGGTGAGGACTCCCGGCAGAAAACCAAACATTTTGACTGGAAGATTCGGATAGGCAATGGACATCGCAATTTGATCGTAAGCCCGTCGGTAAATAAAAACCGCAAAAGTGTGAACCAGCGGAACCAGTCCCTGACGCGCCATGCCGCCAGCAAACGCTAACATGTTCTGCTCAGCAATACCCATCGATAAAAAACGATCAGGATAAGCATCACGAAATAAATCCGCTTCGCAGGAACTCGTCAAATCGGCGGAAAGTAAATAGACGTCCGGCTTTAGTTTTGCCCACTTGACTAAATGTCTCGCATGAATTTTGGATAGTATTTCCATCTGATTAGTAGAATTTTAAGTTGGTAAAAAAATAAAATCTTAATTAGTTAATTAGTTAATTAGTTAATTAGTATGCAATATTTTATCAGAAATTTCAAGAATATAGAGAAAATATTTATTTTTTTCGTTTTAGGTAAAATAAGCAAAATAGACATCCCGCAACCTGAAAATTTTTAACTATTTTAACAACCAGCCAGCAAACGCTAGGAAAAATTTTTCGGAAATCTGTTAAAAAAGAAATTTTCTGCTTGACAATTTGTCTGGTTCGTCGTAAACGTAGGATTGTTGGACGGTTCTGTGCGTTTTGTCAGCGACATGGTCGATTGGCAAAGGAATCCAACCTGTAACGGTATTGTTTCCGGTCAAAATTGTTTCCGGTCAAAATGGAGGATCCACTATGTGTTTATAGTGGAGAATCACCGTTCAGAGTGTGGGGCGCAGCTGGTTCCAGAGACGGCGGAGAAGCAAGAAATATTGAGTAACCTCAGGTCACTGTTAGTTACAAATTG
>JAIRLW010000566.1 GCA_031259095.1 Planctomycetaceae bacterium
ATACTTATACATGGGATGGTGAAAAAATAGTTGGTCTCAGTGGTGCGACCTTGGAACCAGACACTCTTCCTGCTCGCAGTAATGCGTTTCGTTATTTCCTGATAGCGGCAGGTCTTGCGCTGATTTCTGTTGCTTGTCTGTTCAAGTATTTTGAATTGAGAAAAAAGAAATAAACTCCAGATGACAAATAGAATTGTACAAGAATATGGAGAATTTATTACTATTTGCTGCATCATTTTTGTTCACATTATTCTTCTCATTTATTCAGCAACAATTCATTCTCCCACCAACGGCGAAGTTCCGGCACTTTCGGCAGGGATTTATCATTGGCAAACCGGTAACTTTGATCTTTTTCGTGTTAATCCTCCACTTGTTCGGATGGTTGCCGCAATACCGGTTCTTTTTTGTAATCCTAAAACCGATTGGAGTCTTAACCATGATCTTCTCGCAAGCCGTGATGAATTTCCTGTCGGTAACGAATTTATTCGCATTAACGGCAATAACTCGTTTCGGTATTTTATGTTGGCGCGATTATTTTGTATTCCGTTTAGTGTTTTGGGTGCGGTTGTTTGTTATCGTTGGGCTAAAGAAATTTATGGTACGAAATCCGGTTTTACAGCATTGATATTGTGGTGTTTTTCTCCAACAATTCTTGGTCATGCGTCAACGATTGGTCCCGACGCTCATGCTGCCTCTTGCGGTATTTTTGCAGCCTATTTGTTTTGGCATTGGCTTAAATCACCTTCTGTTTCCGCAACAATTTTTTCCGGTCTTGCCTTGGGTCTTGCCGAATTGACGAAAACAACATGGCTTGTTCTGTTTCCGCTTTGGTTTTTCCTTTGGCTGTTTTGGCGAATAACCGATAAAGATCAAAAAATGAAACCTTCTTTGTTTAGACTTTGTGTTATTCTATCAATTGGAATAATTTGTATCAATATCGGCTACGGCGGTGAACGAATATTTCAGCCGCTTGGTCAATTTCGTTTTATCAGTAAGGCATTGGGCGGTGCTAATACAGAAATAAATAATAAAATGAAAGGTAAAAATAGATTTCGTGAAACCGTGTTTGAAAATATTCCGGTACCGCTTCCGCAAAATTATTTACTTGGTATTGATATTCAGCGTTCGGATTTTGAATTTCGTTCTGAAAATTATCTTTACGGTCAATGGAAATATGGCGGTTGGTGGTATTATTATCTAACCGCATTTGCGGTTAAAGAACCTGTTCCATTAATTCTATTAATTGGTCTTTCTGTTCTATTTTCTTTCCGTTTATTCCGAAGAGATGAATTTGTACTTTTATTACCGATGATTACCGTTTTTGTTCTTGTAAGTTCTCAAACGGGAATGAATCAACATTATCGTTATGTTTTAGGAATGTTACCGTTTTTGTTCGTGTTTATTGCCAAATTCGGAATGATTCAACATCGGCTATTGCAATTTACAATTCTATTATTGATAATGTGGTATTGCGGTAGCAGTCTTGCTGTTTTCCCTCATTCATTATCGTACTTTAATGAAGCAGTCGGCGGTCCCAATTCAGGACATCGTTATCTTTTAGGAAGTAATCTTGAATGGGGACAAGATGTGTTACTGCTCAAAAAATGGATTGACGAACATCCTGAATGTCAACCTGTTTTTATTGCCCAATCTTCGTATTATGATATTGAAACTGTCGGCATTAAATCAGATGTAACGCTGAAAAACCTTACATCGTCAGGTTGGTATGCTATTGGGGTCAATAATTTATACAAAAATAAAGAAGAATATCATTGTTTTCTCGACTATCAACCTGTTGCAAAGATTGGATATTCGATTTATATTTATCGGATTCCCTGAATTTAATGCGGGTTTGCCCGAAAAGCTTAGAACTATAAAAATAATGTTATGGAAATTTGGACATCAAAATGATGACTACCTAAAGTATGATCGGTTAGATTGTCCTATACTCATCACACTTTAAAATTCGGTTTTTATTTTTAGAACACCAAATTTAGAACACCAAATAGGATCAATAAATATTTAATTATTTTCAAGTCGAGAAATTGCACGACGAACCCTATTTTCATGTCGAATTGTTGAACAAATTTTCGCCCCGAAGGGGCAATCCGCATTAGCGCAGGGCAACGCCCTACGTAATAAATATAAGCCCTGTAAGGGCGGCAGCAATAAGATTACGATATTTCGGATTACACCCTTTCAGATCGAAATATTGTACAATATTTTGACTCAAAAACAGATCGCCATTACTTGAAACTACGGAAACATTTGTCCGTAATATTTTAAATTAAAAAAAATAAAAACCGAATTTTAAAGTGTAATGAGTACACTCAATTTCTCATTCTCTTGTTGAAAATTCGTTAATTTGTGTTATACTACTTCTTTCAATCAGTGTTTTGATCGCAAAGTGTATTCTGTGGGTGTTTTACAGATTGAAGCTAAATTGTTACATAATATTATTTTCACAAATTCCAAATTTTAGTTTCCAAATTATTCTAATGCAAATATCTCAAATACAACCGGATGTCATTGTTTGGGGCAATGCCTTTCCTGAAAAAGTACGCATCATCAGGTTCAATCAAATGGGAAATTCTATTAAACTGACTGCATCCGGTTGCGAGAATCAACGAACCTACCAACTTATTCTGAATAGTGACCAAATAGAGCAACTGCAATGTACCCAAACCGATGATGAATATCAAGGTAATCGTTCTCTTTTCAAACTCGGTATCGAATCACTCCGTATCGCTCTTGCTTACGAATATGATCCTTATTTTGCTCTTTCGCTTGCCCGAATTGATCCGTTGCCGCATCAGTTGGAAGCGGTTTACGACTACTTTCTCAAAATGCCGCGTGTTCGATTTCTACTCGCCGACGATCCCGGTGCAGGCAAAACCGTCATGGCAGGACTACTACTCAAAGAACTTAAAGTTCGCGGTCTCGTCAAACGAACTCTCATCATCACTCCGGCGAATCTTTCCTTTCAATGGCAACGCGAACTCAAAGAGAAATTTCGCGAACAATTTGAAATAATGAACAGTGAAATACTCCGTACTAATTATGGAATAAATCCGTGGCATGATAAAAATCAAGTGATCACATCAATCTCGTGGGTTTCCCGCATTGAAGACGCTCAAAAAAGTTTACTTAATAGTCATTGGGATTTAATCATTGTTGACGAAGCCCATAAAATGAGTGCGCGAAGCAGTGATAAAAAAACGCTTGCTTATAAACTTGGAGAAAAACTTTCGGAAAAAACCGATCACTATGCTCCTAATGACCGCAACTCCGCACAAAGGTAATCCGCAAGCGTTTTGCCTGTTTCTTGAATTGCTTGATCATGATGTTTATGCTAATGTTAAAAGTCTTGACGAGGCAATGTTAAAACAGTCCGCACCGTTTTATATTAGACGGACAAAAGAAGCTCTTGTTACATTTCCCGACCCGAAGACGAATAAGCCCAAACACATTTTCACTAAACGCAACGTCAATACGGTTGAATTTAAAATTAACGAAACGGAACTGGAACTTTATGATTTACTCACAGATTTTGTTGAAGAACAATCGGTGAAAGCGAGTATTGATAAAAGTCCGGCGGCGAGGGCGTTGGGATTTACAATGGCAATGCTTCAACGGCGTTTTGCTTCAAGTCTCTATGCCGTGCGGCGTACTTTGGAACGAATGCGTGATAACCGGCAAAAGATTCTCGACGATCCTCAAAAATATCGGCAGGATAAAATCAATAATAAACTGCCCGATGACTTCGATGAATTATCCGATGAAGAACAATCCGAAATCCTAGAGGAATTGGAAAATATTGTTGTCTCGATTGATCCGGTAACTTTAAAAAAGGATATTTTTGTTCTTAACAAATTAATTGATAAAGCCAAAATTGCGGAAAAACAGGGAATCGAATCAAAACTTACTCAACTCAAAGAACTGCTTACCGGCGAAAAAATATTCGGCGATCCAAAAATGAAAATGCTCATCTTTACTGAGCATAAAGACACGCTTGATTACCTTGTTGGTGACGGGAAGGAAGGCAGACCGTTGGGAAAACTGCGCGAGTGGGGAATTAAAGTTGCGCAAATACACGGAGGGATGAAAATCGGAGATAGAGACACTCCCGGAACACGAATCTACGCGGAACGTGAATTTCGTGAAAACGCACAAGTTCTTGTTGCAACGGAAGCCGCCGGTGAAGGAATCAATCTGCAATTCTGCTGGCTTAGTATCTGTTGATAAATAACTTGACTATTTAGGCGATATAATATATGGTAAAGGAAAACG
>JAIRLW010000576.1 GCA_031259095.1 Planctomycetaceae bacterium
GGTCTATTTTTAATTGATCATCATCCCTATGCCCTATCGTCCCTTGTCCCTATCGTCCCTTAGCCTCAATCTTAGGGACAAAAGGGATATTAGGGACAAATTGGGACAAAATAATTCTGTGATTAAAAACGAATTTTGCGAGATACCCTTACGTTTTTTATTTTCAACAAACCTAATTTTTACCTTATCTTTTTAACAGAACAACCTCAGCGGCAATGATACATACAAAATTCTAAACCTTGTTACATTATTTTACATTATTTTTGTTTTATCAATTCGGGTTTTACAGATTTTCTACATTGTTTTTTGAAGAACATTCACATGTCCTTTTTCTAATTATGATTGCTTACGGGTTTATGCGCCCACAACCTTAACTACTTTTTTGTGTTTATCCGAGAGATGTTCTAAGGACGTCCCTTTTTATTTTCCATCCCGCAGGCGATGTCCCAGATAATTATCCAAATCTTTAATTTGCAGGATTTTTTCGATTGTTTTTTCAAAAGGATATTCGATTCGGTGATAGGTTACGGTTAGGTCTTCCAGCACAACATAGCAGGCTCTTGGGTCGCGATCGCGCGGTTGCCCGACCGAACCGACATTAATCATTGCTTTTTTATTGCCCAACGTATATTTTCTGCCGATATCGTCCGGCGTAAAAAATTCACGATCTTCGGTGAAAACACCCGGAACATGCGTGTGACCCTGAAACGAATATTTGGGAATCACCGCGAAAAGACGTTCCATTTTGCGTTCGTTGTAGATATCGTCCTGAAACACATATTCATTAAGCGGATTGCGCGGCGAACCATGAACATATAAGATATCGTCTTCCCGATGGATTCGTGGCAACTCGTTGAGAAAATCCCAACGTTCATTCGCGCCGGGAATACGAAGATTTTCTAATTGATCCCGTGTCCAGAAAATAGCGCGTTCCGCACTGTTGTTAAAACCCTCTGGATCAAAGAGCGACGCCTGATCGTGATTGCCAAGAAGACACAAATGCCCTTTTTCCCGTATCAGGTCAATACATTCGATTGGGTTGGGACCATAACCGATCAAATCGCCAAGACAATAAATCTCGGTAATATTTTGCGAAGCAATGTGTTCCAACACTGCTTTCAACGCTTCAAGATTACTGTGAATATCACTGATAATTGCTCGTTTCAAAGGAGTTCCCCGTTTACTGAAAAACTGTTAAATTAGATCAAAATCGATAAAATTTTCCGCTTCACGTTTAATTATTTAATTAATTATTTAATATAACTTCAAATGCTTGTTCGGGTTATGTTGCGGCGTTTACCGAATTGCCTCTTACTCAATGGATCATTCCAACCGGAATAATATTAACGTTATACCACAAAAAAATGAAAAAATAGGTTTCTAAATTTCATAAATCATAACAATTAGAAGAAGGATTCGCAAACAGGTAATTTAAAAGATTTTAGCCCAATAGCCGATAGTAAATAATTGAACACTTACGATTTTATGGTCTTGCCGAGTGGTCGGCGGTTAAGTCCCATGCAACAATCCATGTTGTTTCTGTTGGCGTTAATTTGAAATCTTTTTCAAGAGATTTCGTAAATTCAGGAAGATGGGCGCCGCCGTAAAAGATGGCGATTTTCTTTTTACCATTTCTGATTTCCTTACGAAGCGTTTTCAACGCGGCGGCATTGCGATCCGTGATAATCGCCGATCCTTCGTCGCCGTCAAGAACCCACATCGAATCGTCCATCTGACTTATCATCTCTTTGGCGAAAAAACGTTTCAACGCAAGCGATTGGTTTGCGGCAAGCAATGTTCCTAATAGTCGTCCTTGCATTTTGATTTCTTCGTCCTGACCTTCTTTTCCTTTTTTCATACCAAGTATAATCGCACGGTAAAAAATCTGGATTAAATCGCCTCTGTCCGCAACACGATTCGCAAATTCAGAAGGTGAAAGATCGGCGTGAACCATATTTTCGGCTTTGTAATTGATGTGTTCCAATTGAAAATCCAGTTCAAGCGATTCCCCTATTCCCGATTGAAACGCCGATAAAAGATTTTTTTCTTTTTTTTTCTCGACAGTTGTTTTATCCGGTTTGGTTCCTTTTTCCGCAACAAGTTCATACAGTACGGCGTCGTAACGTTCAAAAATTTTATTGAGTTCTTCGTAATATTCTTTATCACCGATGTGGACAGCGGCGATAAGATCGACTTCGATTTTTTTCTTTTTGTCGGCAAACCGGACAATTGCCGTATCAAACGAAACCGGTTGCCGTTTACCTTCCTTTTTCGAAACGCGCATGAAATCGGAAAGTTGTTCGTATTTTTTCGGTTCATCGGCAAAAGCGGACGGCGAAAGGAACAAAATAACGGCGAAAAAGAACATTAGGTGTTTCATAGTTTTAACCTTAATTTTAACGGTTTTACCGGCAACTTCTAAAATCTTCGTCAAAAGATATTTTACTCGATTTTAATTGTTTCAATTAACTGACGGTTTTTGTTTCCGTGCTTTATCCATTAACATATAACGGTTTAGTGACGGTTCGTCATTTTAACTAACAGCGGAATAGTTGTCAAGGCAACTTCTAAAAACTTATTTCTTGACAGACTAAAATCGATTTTAATCGATTTTGGTCGATCAAAAAACGAATTTTTAGAGATTCCCACTGAATAATTATCATTTTTTCTCTTGACGTAATATATCAGTGGAATATTTGTATTTCCATTTTAACCCTGCTAGGGGTGTGATGTGCATAACCGTAGGTGCAGCGCAACCTACGGATCGGAAATTGGAAAATACCCTTCCTTTTTAAGCCCCGCAGGGGCGCGGCGATCATCAACTGAAGTAACAATTATCTCGCCCTTACAGGGCTTTGGAACGTAGAGACGCAATGCATTGCGTCTCTACTCTACTCTACTCTACTCTACTCTACTCTACTCTACTCTACTCTACTCTACTCTACTCTACGTTCCGGCGGTTGCGCTGCGCTTCACCGCCGGTGATGCACCTCTCGTCCCTGCGGGACTAAGAAAAAATAACCGATCACAGAAATTACGCTGATATATTTTTTCTCTTGACAAGATTCCTCAAAAAACCGAAAATCCGTTCGGTTGAAAATGGAGTCATTGAGTAACGGTCTATTTTAACAAAGAATTTTAACAAAGAATCAAAGGGGAATAGTTATGTTTATGTATTGGCGATTTTTGGGAATGGTGGTAGTCGGAATTTCTTTATTGTTTGGTGGTTGCGGCAGGGACAATAGTTTACCGCCGCAACTGGTCAGCGTGTCGTCAACGGCAACATCTACCGCAACACCGGATACTGAACACTCTGATTCATCGACACTATCTTCCGCTGCCGACATTGTCTCAACATTTATGACCGCTTTGCTTCAGGGTGAAAGCCAAACAATTCGTGCGCTTTTGACGCCGCTTGCACGGCAAAAAGGGGAGGAAATGGGGATTCCCTTCGCTCCCAAAACGACGCACGCCGCCTCTTTTACCGTTGATCAAACCATTCCGCAAGGCAAAAATTGCACTTATGTCCATACCACGTTGACGGACTTAAACGAAAAAGGCGAAAAAGAATCAGCGGAAATTATCTGGATCGTTGCCCAAAACAACGATGGTTGGCGTATTGCCGGCGCGGCGGTTGCGTTATTTGACGGGCAAGAGAAAACTCTCCTCAATTTTGAAGACCCCGAAGCCGCTCAAAATGCGATCTCCGCCGCAGAAAACCAATTTGTTACCCAAAATACCGCAAATAATCAATAGGCAACTTACGCTCCAAGCAATTTTCAAGTTACACCTCCCAACTGTTCTCCTGAAAGGTCGCCTACCTGATAAACTACCTGATGCGGACGGGGATTTTTCTCCTCAGTGTTCCTGTTCCACTTGAAAGTAATAAGAATAAAGATATAATTTGGAGAATCGTTATTTTATACGGTACTATGCCACGATGCTGTTGACTATTGACGATTAACTATTAATTATTAACTTTTAACCTTTTGCGAATCACCATGCAACCAACACCGCGTGTATTTTTGTCCGGTTTTGCCGATGAATCGACCGCTAACAAGACGATTGTCGAGCAATTGGCCGTTTTTGCCGCACTGGGACTCCAATATTACAGTATTCGTTTTGTTAATCTTGGAGACGGGATTAAAAATGTCATGAAATTAACCAAAAGCGACCTCCAACGGATTCGCCAGTTTCAGGACGAATATGGTCTTAATGTCTCCTCGCTCGGTTCGCCGATTGGCAAAACCAAACTTGAAGATGTTGACGATGGAACAAATAATACTTATGTTCCTATTACAAAATATCTCGATGAAGTCCGATTGGCATGTGATTTGGCGCATGCTTTGGAAACAAAGTTGATTCGTGGTTTTTCCTTTTATCCGCCGAAAGGGGCGAATCCTCAGGATTATCTTGCCAAGTCAGTTGAATGGCTTGGTAAAATCGCCGAAGTTTGTCATCGGAGTGATTTGACGTTTGGGTTGGAAGTTGAAACCAATCTGGTCGGTCACGAAGGAATCATTTTGAGTGAAATTTACCGACAAGTTAATCATCCGGCAATGGTCTTGATTTTTGACGGCGGCAATATTGTCATGCAAGGTTATTCATTACAGGAAATTTTTGAACAGTATGAGGCAATGAAATCGGGGCTTGGTTGGATTCACGTGAAGGATTTTGTCAACCCGCGCCGGAATGAAAAAGGCGGTCATGTCGAAGAGAATAAGATGAAAAATTTCGTACCGCCAGATCAAGGCGAATCGGGGCATGAGCGAATTTTCCGGGATTTAGTTACAATTCTTCCGGCGTTGGAAGAGAAATTGAAGAGTCGCGGAATTCCCGGAGTTTTTCTGGATTTGGAACCGCATTTGAAAGGCGGCGGGCAATATGGAGGTTTTAGCGGTCCCGATGGAATGGGAGTGGCGCTTCGGGCGTTGTGCAAAACCCTCGACTATGTCGGCATTGCCTACCACCTCCGTGATTTCGACGACATTCGTGCCGCAAGAGGTTTTTGAAAAAATTAATTGATTCATTGATTAATTAATTAATTTTATTCGACTTCAGTTGACGGAGTTTAACGACGGGAAGCGTCGAGCCGCGGCGATGGAAAGGGTTCCTAATATTATTCACGACGAATAAAATGATGTAAGTTTTTTGTTAGCCGAGTATTACGAAAGAGAAATTATATTGAATTTGGAGTATTTACACAAAAGTCCCGTAAGGACGACACTTTATTAACCGTAGGTTTTAGCCTACGGTTAATCAGCGCTCTATCAAAAGTCTCGTTAGGAGCGTCCCTTTATTAACCATAGCATAAGTGACGGTTCTGCGGGACTATGATTGATAGACGATTACCGTAGGTTAAAAGCCTATGATTAATAAAAGGGCGTTCCGGGACTTCGGATTTCTTCCGCTACAGGATCGAGTCGGCTATCGCCAACGCGACCTGTTATTAACCCGACTGATCAATAAAATACGGGATAAACTCCGTCGCTACACTTTACACGGTAAGAAATTATCCTTTATTTCCGATAAGTTGTTTCAGAGCAATGAGTTCCGTATTGGGTTGTAAGCCGAGTCTTCTTCCGGTTGAAGAAGAATACGGTGTCCCATCATGGTGTTGGGCCAAATTTTGAAGGCAAACCAAAGAAAAACAGGAATACTAACCGCCGCACCAAACATAAAAAGTCCGCCGAACAACGGACTACTCTGAAATACAAGAACAATACCGGCAAGCAAGGTGGTTGCAGACAGAAACGCCAAAATGCCGCCGGAAGGAACAAATATTTCCAAAACGGCAAAAAATAAAGACAATCCAAGAAAAATCAATGCCCAAAACCAAATATCCATCGTTAATTATTCAAAATTATTCAATCAAAACATTAAAATATACGGAAATTCATAATCCCAACAACATCGTCAAATGTATTAAAATATTAAAACCAACCCGATACCTTGTCAATCCGTCTGTTTTATTTTTTTAATAATTATAATTACTTAGATCAATGCAAGCAGAAAACTTAAAATTGTCCGATTCACAATTGGAAGCGTTTCTTCATAAAAGCGGTTTTCCTGAAAAACTTGTTAGGTATTTTGAACAATTGCCATCAAAAATTAGTTATCCGGTGGAGACGATTCTTGATTGCGGCGGTGGAAACGGAGAATACCTTGACCTGTTGCTTGAACAGTTTCCGAATGCACAAGGAACACTTGTTGATTCCGCTCAATTTATGTTGGATCAAAATAAACCTCACGCTAGAAAACATCTGATACTTGGAAATCTCGACAACTTGTCAAATTGCGTAAAAATAGAAAATAGGGGGGGGGGGGGGGGGGATAGGCAATTTTACTTGATTTGCTTCTCTGACGTGTTGCATCTTTGTATTGACTCGACTTATCAGGAAACCCGTAACTTACAAACAACCATTCTAAAAAATGCGAAAACATTGCTTTCACCAAACGGCAGTATTATTGTTTCAGAACGAATCGTTAATTCATGGTTACCATACGACTATTCAACAAGATTGATTTATAACCTAACCCGCAGTAAATCAATTGCAAGCATTATCAAATTACTCGGAGCCAATACCGCCGGTGTTGGTGTTGCATTTATGTCAAGAGAAAGATTTGAAAAATTATGTAACGACGTTGGGCTGACAATGATCGAAGAAATTTTAATCAGCGAAAACAAAAAATATTCAATAAAATCTATGTTGACAACATCAGTACGATATTGCGGTCTTGGAATAAGTTCACTGACGCATCGCTTATTTCGATTGACCATAAAATAATTGTAATGATTCAGCGGAATTTTTATTTTGAATTATTTCCAACTAAAAATAACCGTTTATATATCTATAGGGAACTTCTAAAAACTCAATTTTTTATTCAAAAAATATTCGCCAGTCCTTATTTTTTAAGGATGCAATTTTTAAGAAACAAAGTTTTTAGAAGTCCCCTATAATACGTCAAAATAAATCCAACCAATGGAGTAGAAAATGGAGTAAAAAATGTTTTCAATGACTAATCCTGAACTTGCCCATCCCCACGATTTATTAGTTAGGCGATTTCTTGTCGAACCGGAATTGATGGCGGACCTGATGACTTTTTATGT
>JAIRLW010000017.1 GCA_031259095.1 Planctomycetaceae bacterium
CAACAATGTTCAGTTTATTCGGTTTTGTCGTCATAATCAGTCTATCGGCTAATTGATAGTTTGTTATCGATAAATTGTTATCCAATATTACGTTGTGATTTGAATTCTGTCAAGAGGAAACTTAAAAGAACTTTTAAAGAACTATTTTTTGACAAGATAAAAATTGAATGAAGTCGATTGAAATAATCTTTTGCCGAAAGTTTTTAGAAGTTAGAAGTTGCCCTTGTCAATTCTGGAAAATGTGTTATTCTGTTTAAGAACTTTTTTTCTTTAGTTGCTTCCGTTATTTGGGGCAATCAAAGGAACAAAACCGGTTACAAACTATTAACTTTAATTAAATTTTGAGGAGAATTTCAGTGTTTTCAACGCGAATTTTTGGCAGGACGGCATGTTTTCTTTCCACAATATTTTGTATTCTAACAATAGTCGTGGTTTCTTCGGCTTCGGCACGAACGCCGTCAGAAAAAATCTTTCCCGATTCGACCAAAGGATTTCTGGCAATTCGTAATCTGAAAGAACTCGGCGAACAATGGAGTAAAACCCAAATTGGAACTCTGTTGAATGATCCGATTATGGACGAGTTCAAAAAAGATTTGCGGAAACAACTGAATAGTCGGATGGAGGAAAGTTTCGGACTTACTCTGGACGGTATTGAACAACTTCCTTCCGGCGAAGTTGCGGTTGGAATGATTGCCATTCCTAATCAGGTTCCCGGTTATGTTTTTACAATGGATATTACCGACCGCCTGAAAGAAGCGGAGGATTACCTGAAACGTTTAACCGATAAACTGATTGGTGTTGGTGTTAAACGGACAACCGAACAATATAAAGAGCAGAAAATTGTTATTTTGGCGTTCCCTGAACGTTCTCTATCGACCAAAGATAATCCGAAACCCAAAGCGCCTCAACCAGCAACCGCCGAATCCATTGACCGTTTTGCCTATTATTTTATCAAGGACAATCATTTGATTGTTTCCGACCAGAAAGAGTTGCTCAAACTGATTTCCGACCGGCTTGGCAATCCTTCCGGCAAATCGTTGGCGGATGTTGAAGATTATCAGGTGATTCAAAAACGTTGCCTTGACGATATGCCGAAAGATTCCGAACCGCTTATCCGATGGTATCTCGAACCGCTCAATTATGGCGAATCAATCCGGACGCTGATGAGAGGATCAATAGCGGAAAAACGCAAAAATAAACCGTCTGTTTTTACGATTCTGAAACAACAAGGTTTCGATGCGGTTCGTGGAATCGGCGGGGTGGTGAGTATTAAAGCGGAAGACAAGGAAACGGTTTACCGAGTTTTTGTGTACACGAAAAAGCCTTACAAATTGGCAATGCAGATGTTCGTTTTTCCAGACGCAACCAATTTTGCGCTTCCCAACTGGATGCCTTCTGATCTGGCACGTTGTACCGTCCTTTTTGTCGATCCGCTTGCGATTTTCGACCATTTCGGAACTTTGTTTGATGCGTTGGTGATGCAAGGCGAAACCGGCGCATGGAATGATATTATCAAAGGAATCGAAGTTGATCCATATGGACCGCAAATCAATATCCGAGAAGAAATTCTGGTTAATCTTGGTCAACGGGTTCTTAGCATGTCGAAATATGCGTTACCGATCACGCCTGCCAGTGAAAGTATTGTGGTGGCGGTTGAGTTGAAGGAAGGAAAAGATCAGAACATGATCAAGGCGTTGAAAAAACTTTTTGAAAATGATCATGAAATGCAACCGATTAAACATGGGTCTTATATTCTTTGGCAGCGTATTCCGGCGGAAGAGGTGATTCAACCTTTTTCTGGTTCTGGTTTGAGCGGAGTTCCGAGTCTTGTCAGTACGGCTCCAACAACAGGAGTTAAAACGGTACAGGTTGCGGCGAATAGTCAGGAAATGGATCCGCCGCCGGTGTTTCCTGATGGCGCGGTGACGGTTGCCAAAGGATGTTTATTTGTTTCAACCAACGGCGAATATCTCAAAACCATTCTGGATCGGCTCGATTCCGAACAACAATCGATTATTGAAAATATTAAAAATGAACCGGAATATAAAGAAGTCGATAAAATTTTTGCGAACATGGGAATAACGGACAAACCGCATTTTCTGCAATTTTTTTCACGAACTGATAAAACATTACAACCGACTTACGAATTGGTGCGACAAGGCAGAATGCCGCAATCTCAAGCGGTTCTCAATAAACTTATTAACGCTCTTTTTGCTCCTGAAGACGACAAAGGAGTTCGACCGCAAAGTTTTGACGGTAAGAATTTACCTGAATTTGAAAAAGTCAGTCGGTATTTTGGACAATCCGGTTTTTATGGAATTTCTGAAGAGAACGGTTATTTTTTCAAAGGTTTTCTGCTTGAGAAAAAAGACGAAGATAAAATCGGACCTAATCGAACAATTGAAGAAAAACTCCCCGAAGAAAAATCGGTACAATAAAGAAAATATCTTCTGATTATTTCGGAATTTGGGGAATAGTTGGTTTGGTCAATATTAAGGTGGGCGACCTTTTATCGAAAGGTCGCATGAATCTGATTGATGATGGCAATTGACATTTCCATCCGTTCCCAGGGTCACCGTCGGCTATCGCCGACAGAAGTTTCGGCGAAACATCGCCTACCTTTGAATTATTGACAAAACAATTGTCCCCAAATTCCGACATAATCGGCAACATTCCACGATCAACGTCTTAATGATGTTGGTGTTGGCATTCGCAGTGTCCTTGTAACAACGAAAAGGTGACCGCTTCCAATACTTTTTCCACCGGAACCGATTCATCATTGCGAATAATCAACTGATTACCAGTCTGCCAGAAAACAGCAAACGTTAAACCGTCCTGTTCAAAACAGAGAATCTTGGCAAAATTCATCAGATCAAGATAAAAAAAGGTCATCTCAAAACCGGTAATTGTTTTGTCAAACAGGATCCGATCAAATCGGTCCACTTCCATATCGTCATACTCTTCCTGCATCACCGTTAAGGCTTCTTTGGCAATTTCATCAGGATTCGTACCAAAGGGATATTTTTTCAACAGCCAGAACGCACCATCGCCATTGGTCAACTGAATACTGCCAGCCGCCGTCGCCATCTCCGACTCCTCCATAATCCAATTTTCAGGATAGCCAAAGTGAATACCGTTTGAGTTGTATTCTTTCATCTTTTTTTCTTATAAATTTTCTTTTCAAGAAATTCCGCCAACAACGAAGGATTATCCGAAGCAACCAACCGCTCAATACAAAGCGGATCGACATCAAGATTGGTTAACGCCGCCGTAATTCGTTTCCAAACCTGAACGCGTTTTTTTCCCTCCGCCAGATAAAGATCCGTCGTCAACTCCGCAAGTTTTTGTTGCATGATCTCAAAACGGTTATCGTAATAACGTTTGATGATCTTGTTCTGATAGGGCGTGCGTTCCATCGTTCTTTTTGATAGGAAAATTTCAGGGGTAAAGGTTTAGGGCGGCGAAACGGTGTTAATCGGAAACATGATCCACAAAAACACGTAAACGGTATAACACTTCGGGCGTCAGCGACGCCGGAACCGACAAATAAAAACCACGAAACGCTTCCAGAACAAAGTGGTCGGTTCGGGGCAAAAGCAATATGCCGTTACGTCTGATTTGATAACTTCGAATGTCACTCCAAGCAATGAATCGGTTCCGGTTGAGAGAACGGCAAACAATGCCATGATGATTCAACTCAAAATGAACCGGCGCCAAAATACGCCACAGCGTTCCCAGTAAAAACAACAACGCCACTAATTCAAGAATAAGATTCCCAGTATTTTGCCAAACAAGAATGACCACTACAAGGGCAACCCCAAGAAGGAAAATTGCATTCCATTTTTGATCGGCAATCAACCAAACAGAATAATAAAGCGGTTTGTCTTTTTCCGCTGTCCAACCAATTGATGTAGGATAAGCCTGACTCACACAGAACCCCTTTTCAAAGAAGAATCAGGAACATTTGGCAATAGGAGCGGTATTGAGTAGAGAAATCGTTTCTCTAGTCGTTGGTTGTTCTTTCCCTTTCAGTTCCGAGCGAAGAATAACCCGATTGGCTGGAGCGTCGATGCCCAAACGGACTTTGTCTCCGCCCGACCGTACCACTGTAATCACCACGTCGTCCCCAATACAAATCTTTTCACCTTCTTTTCTGGTCAACACTAACATAAATTACCTCCGCGCGTTAAAAAACGCCAAACCCTGTTCGACAAACGGTTCACCGTGTTGTTCCTAGTTCGGTACGAAAAAAAGGGGAAAAGGTTCATCATATTCGTTATCTTGATTTTTTTCTCAAATTCCGAAACCACAAAACAAGGTCAACTGTTCCGGTTGGAATACAATCTAAAATATAAACAAGGCAACATCAATCCAAACAACACTATACTATTGTCGGCTGATTATCGCCTAAAGTCAATTCGTCAAAGGAAAAATTGGTCGTTTTTAATTCGATTTGTTGGTATCGTTTACCGGTGGGACCGTAAAAAAGAATACGATTAGATTCTTTTTCCCAAATAGCCGTGAATTTGACCGCTCGCGGTCCGTGTAAGCAAAACATCATGCCGCAAGGTTGGAGTGTCCCGCGTTTCAGGATGGTTTCCGACGTCGGAAACGCATTCATCAATAAATCATGATCCTCGCAAAGGGTTTGGTAAACAAAATATTTCAGATCTGACAAAGAACCAATTGATTCAATCGTTGTAGTTATCATAATCCGAATTATTGGAAAATTATTAAGTAGGATACAAACGTAAATACAAACAGTAAATAATGATAATTCATTTTACTTAGCATGGTGTATCGTCACAGAACCGGTAACTTCTTGCGTTAGAATGCACAAAAAGATTCTTCCAAAATTTTCTAATGATTTCAAAATTTGAAGGAGAATTGTTGGTCAATATCGGATTGCATCGATACCAGCCGACTTGATCCTATCATCAGAAAATTTCTCATTTAGTTGACGGAAATCGAATAAAATAATTGACGTGTT
>JAIRLW010000048.1 GCA_031259095.1 Planctomycetaceae bacterium
GCCGTTTGGTTTTCCGATTTCCTACCGAACACAGAGGCAAGTCGGCTATCGCCGAGGCGATGTTTCAGCGAAACATCGCCTACCTTGTTTTTTTTAGTACGAAAGAGATAATAGGGAGAATAGTTAATTTCCAAAAGTTGTTGACAGAGATCAACACTACACCTACAACCAAAAACATTATGACCGAAAACGAAAATTCAGCCCCTCAATCGACTCATTCGGATACTCCGCAGGATGTGCCGCTTCCTGATCCAACTTTCATTGGTCTTGTCTCCGGTTTGGCAACCCAAGCAATGGCTTCACTCGGCATTTTTTCCAATCCAATTGATGGTTCAACAAATATCTTGTTGCATCAAGGAAAACATCTGATTGAAACAATTGCATTACTCGACGAAAAAACAAAAAATAACCAAACCGAAGATGAAACAAAAATGTTGACTCGCCTTCTTCCCGAACTGCGGATGATCTACATCGCCGCACAAAATGAAAAACAAAAACGAAGTAACGAAAATAAACAATAATTTATAATGATCGTTTATTATTTCAGGAAACTTCTAAAAACCTGTTTTTGAAATCGACTGAAATCAATTGAAATCGAGTAAAATAATTGTTTACCTTCAATAAATAATCCGTACAATTCATATTGTTATGGCTTGGGAATACAGCGACAAAACGATGCAATTATTCACCGACGCCGTTCAGGGAAAACCGGGAACGCATCTCGGTGAGATTACAGACCCGGACGGCTTGGGCGAACATGGTTCGATTGCGTGCGGCGATGCGTTGCGATTTACGTTTCGCGTACGGCGCGATCCGGTCAATCCGCTTTTGGACGAAATTACCGAAGCAAAATATCTGACCTTCGGATGCACTTCGGCAATCGCCGCTTCCGAAGCGCTCTGTTGTATTATCGAAGCAGGACGTCTGACTCCGGTTAAGGCATTGGCAATTACCAATCAGGATATTGTCGATTTTCTCGACGGTTTACCGGAACAAAAAATTCATTGTTCCGTTATGGGCGCTGAAGCGTTACAGGCTGCCGTTTTCAATTGGGCGCAAAAACGCGGCGTTAATCTCAATGCGCTTGGAATTGATATTCATGCGGAAGAGCAGGAAGAAGGACGTATTGTTTGTAAGTGTTTTACTTTGACCGAACCATATCTCAAACGGAAAATCAAAGAATTAAATCTTCATTCAATTGCGGAAATCACCGGAGCGGTTAAAGCCGGCGGAGCGTGTATGTCGTGCCACCATGCGCCCGGCGGTCTGCAAGATTTACTCAATGAAGTTTGGGGAACAGAAAAAAAATCCGCAAACTCATTGGCGTTACCGATTATTTCCGGCAATCTTTCGTCGTCTGCATTCGCTTCTAAACCTTCGGCTGAAACCACAGATTCTCCCGCGCTGTCGCCGTTCCAATTCGCCAAAAAAATTGAAAAACTTCTTGATGAATATCTTCGACCGATGGTTCAAAAAGACGGCGGCGATTTAGAGTTGATTGATATTAAAGAAACAACCGTCTATATCGAACTTCGCGGAACTTGTGCCGGTTGCGCCGGAGCGAGCCAAACTCTAAAATATCTCATCGAACGGACGCTCAAAGAAAAAATCGATGAACGTATCCGTGTCATTCAGGTCTAATATTTTCGTAATATCTGAACATTCATTCTATCGAACCGTTTTCATCAATTTCGCCGCATGTCCCTACAAAACATAGTTAATCGTTACTTGTGTCGGCGTTCCGCAAAAATCAAACCAACATAACGGTTACGCTGGAAAATCTGAAAAGAAGTTGACTGTTGACGGATACTTTCTTCCGCTTCGTTAGGAAGAATAAAAAGCGTTGGCGATGGAAAACGTGTTAAATCGTCAACAAGTTCTTTCTTGAGAATACAACAAAATTGCAGATGATAGATTTTGTACTTTTTCATGTAAAACTCAACAGCAGTTTGATTCACAAACGAAAAGACCGGTATTTTCGTCGGTTCCGCTGTTTGGGAACATTAGGGGCAATACACTTTAGGGAACTTCTAAAACCCCCCTTGTGATTATTTAAGATGATGTTATGAATATTTCGATAAACAGGTTACATGGGTTCTCGACCGGTTGCCCACAAAAATCAGGAAACGACTCGAAGAAATTCCTCTGA
Source organism: Planctomycetaceae bacterium (assembly GCA_031259095.1). Lineage (GTDB taxonomy): Bacteria > Planctomycetota > Planctomycetia > Pirellulales > Thermoguttaceae > WRKP01. Next base: position 2,150 of record JAIRLW010000048.1, read on the forward strand.
TTATCGAAGATTATCCTTCACGACGTATGTTGCGGGAAACGAAAAGTGAATCTGATGAAGGACTTTGCGGTTGTTTTATTGGAGTTCCTTTTGGCAAAAGGTCGCCTACCTAATAAATTGCATTGGGTAGGCGATGTTTCCAATCATCAGCAAAATTCATCGCGGACAGTTCTTGAATAAATCTATTTTTGGATTATATTCTATCTAAACTCTTAACTATTCTGCTGTAACATGATTAGCGGACGGTTTGGGTTCAATTGGCAACGAAACCAAGCGTTCAAGTGTCATAAATAAAAACCGATAAAAATAGAAACCATCTTTTTATGCAATTTACTGTAACTGATATTGAACATGCGCCGTTGGAAGAATTGTTGTGTGAATCAGAGCGGGTTCGTACTGCGGCATTCGGAAATAACATTAGTCTTTGCGCTATTGTTAATATCAAAAGCGGTCGTTGTGCGATGAATTGCCGTTTTTGTGCGCAAAGCGTCCATTATTCGACCCAAACCGAAACGTATCCGCTTCGTAGTCCCAACGATTTGATTGCGTCAACCCAAGCGTTATGGCAACAGGGAATTACTCATGTTGGTTGGGTTGCCAGCGGTTGCCGACCAACAGAGCAAGAATTGGACGCTATTATCGAATCGGCGGAACAGGTTCTTGACGGTTCTCCGGCAGGTTCCCTTTGTTGTGCATCGCTCGGTCAACAGGATTCCGATTCGCTTGCACGGTTAAAAAAAGCCGGATTTCTGCGGTATCATCATAATCTGGAAACTTCCGAACGGTTTTATCCGTTTATTTGTACCACTCAATATTGGCGGGACCGGTATGCAACATTGGAACGTGCGAAAGGACTTGGATGGAATGTATGCAGCGGCGGTTTGTTCGGACTTGGCGAAACATGGGAGGATCGGTTTCAACTAGCCGCCGCACTTCAAACATTACAAATTGATTCTGTGCCGTTAAATTTTTATAACGCTATTCCCGGTACGCCATTGGCCAATCGTGAACCGCTTTGTCTTGACGAGGCATTGAGGATTGTTGTGTTATTTCGTTTAGCGTTACCGAAGGCTGCGATTCGGATTTGTGGAGGTCGTCCCAAAATTTTTGCGGAACACGCCCATCGGTTATTTCGGGCTGGCGCCGATGCGCTGATGACCGGAAATTACTTGACCACCGCCGGCATTTCACCGGAAAAAGATCGTCAAATGATTTACGAAAACGGTTTGCAAGTCGTCCATTCGTGAACGCAAGGAAATTTTTCACGAGTAATCAAATGGGAATTTTTAAACATTCGTTTTTAATCACAGAATTATTTGTCCCAGTTTGTCCCTAATGTCCATTCTGTCCCTAAAATTGGGGCTAAGGGACGATAGAGACCAATGGGACGAATGATTTTTAAATCAAAGTTATGTTTAGTATTTTAAGTAATTAAGTAATTAAGTAAAAGTGTATTTTTAGAGGTTCCCAAATAATTGCACTTTCCTAAAATGACAAACTACTTTTTGAATTGCGCTTTCCTAAAATAACAAACTACTTTTTGAAATATTTTTTGTTTTTTACATTAGCCCCGATAGGGGCGTCAAGATTATAGCCCACCCCAACGGGGTGGGGTTAAGTTCCTCCCAACCCGA
>JAIRLW010000108.1 GCA_031259095.1 Planctomycetaceae bacterium
CGATATTTCGGCTTGCGCCCTTTCAGGGCTTTATTTTCAAGGGAAATCATCCGTAGGGCGATTGCCCTACGCTAATGCTGATTGCCCTTTCAGGGCGAAATATTGTACAATATTTCGGCACGAAAAACTCATCGCCTTCTTGAAACTACAGAAACATTTGTTCGTAATATTTTAAATTAAAAAAATAAAAACCGAATTTTAAAGTGTAATGAGAATATCGTGTTAAACGTTTTCAATGTAAACCTAAACTGCGTTGAAATCAAAACTTACGAAAAGCGAAAATCAGGAGAAAAAATGAAACGAGAAGAAGCCTGGAATTTATTGACTCGGTACAATCAGGAATCTTATCATCTTTACCATGCGCAAGTGATGGAAAGAGTGATGCGTTATTTTGCTTTGCGCGAGGGTTTTGCTGACACGGCGGAATTTTGGGGAATCGTTGGATTGTTACACGATCTTGATTTTGAACAATTTCCACAGGAACACTGTATTCGGCAACAAATAATCATGAAAGAATATGGCGTTGATCCGGCGATTATTCGGGCAACCGCTTCACATGGTTGGGAATTGACGGTGGACATCAAACCGGAACACCGCATGGAAAAAATTCTTTATGCCACTGACGAGTTGACCGGTTTGATTGGAGCGGTTGCGCTGATGCGACCATCGAAAAGTGTTCGGGACATGGAAGTCCGGTCAATTGCCAAAAAATTTAAAACTCCAATGTTTGCCGCTGGTTGTTCGCGCGAAGTCATCCGACGTGGTGCGGACTTACTCGAATGGACACTCGAAGAACTCTTCGCCAACACGCTCGAAGCCATGAAAAGTGTTGATATTGTTCAATAATCTGCACTGTAACAGAATGTGGTCGGTAACAGTTTATTTTAATTGTTAATGATGTTGTCTGAACGATGATTTTTGTGATTTGTTTGATTATGGTGATTTTGATTCGACAAATATTATGAGATTTGATTTGACGAATGCTTCGTATCGGGTTTTGGATCGGGCGTCGAAATACCGGTTTTCGGCGGTAACATCGGAAATTAATGCCGCTAAAATACTTCTGGCGTTGTTTGAGGAAGAAGAATGTCGTGCAGCGGATTGGCTTGGCGCTGCCGGACTTTCATCGGAAAAATATTGCACGGAATTTGGTATTTTGGAACATCTTTCGACGTTACAAAGTCCGATTAGCGCGCCGTCGTTTCCGGTTGGTTCTTACGGAGTTCCAGCCGGTTGGTCATTGACCTCGGAGCGGATTGGTTCGCCGGAGATTGCGGCGTCGCCAGCCGGCAACAATGCTCCGCCAATTGGTCATTTCGATCCCGAAACTTGCGCCGACAACGAACATCAAAACCGTAACGAATCGCCGCCGGACAATGAACCGGTTACTGATATTTGGGATCATTCGGAATTTTCAGCGCGTCGCCGGACTTATTCGATCCATTCGAGAAATCGGGACGAAAATTATGAACCGAATTTTCATAGTCGGATTCGGTTTTATCTGGACGATCAACCTGTTCATCCGGGTCGGGCGTCGAAAGAATTGGAATCGGTGTTGGAGATTATTTTGCATCGTTTTATACGTCAAGACATTCGGCAGTTGCCGGTTCAGACCAATGGAGGAATCACGACCATTTCAAGCCGGAAAACAGTTTTTGCTTTTTCATTGGCAACGGAACATCTTCTGCTTGCGGTCGTTCTGGATGACAGTGATGTTGGTTTCTGGCTTCGGGAACATGGTTTTGATCCGGCGGAATTATATCAACGAATTGAGGCGATTGGACAGGATCGTTTGACAACACCGGAAAGGTCGGAACCGAATGTTATTGAAACGGTTTCTGTTACTCCAAACGAATTGGACGAATTGGACGAATCGGTTAAATCGGATCAATATAATAACGATAAAGGTAATCAATCTGAAAAAATGAGCGAACCTGATAAAATGTTGGAGAATCCGGTTTCTGTTTCTTTAACAGACGACAAGGTTTATCGTTTACTTGATGCCGCTTCGAATCGTGGTAAGGAAGCGGTTCGGGTGATAGAAGATTTTGTACGTTTTGTATTGGATCATCCGGTATTGACGCAGCGATTGAAAGAATTTCGGCACGAATTTCAGAATATATTGCAATTGTTTCCGACCCGATTGCGTCTCACCGCCCGCAACACGGAACACGATGTTGGTACGATATTGGAGGGAAGCGGCGAATACCAACGTGATTCGGTGGACTCCGTTCTTGCTGCCAACTTCGGGCGGCTTCAGGAATCGCTTCGAAGTCTTGAAGAATTTTCAAAACTGATCAAACCGGAAATCTCTCGGCGTTTTGAACAGTTACGGTATCAGTGTTATACATTGCAAAAAAATGTTACGTTGATTGATTTAACTCCGCAGATTGATTCGTTTCGACAGATTGAATCTTTGCCGTTGGTTGACGATTCTTTGCCTTTATCTTCAGCGACCAAACCTGATATTACCGCGGCGCGGTTGTATGTGTTGACGGATATTCGGTCGAATGAAGAGCAATTTACGGATTTTGTATGTGCGGTGATTACCGGCGGAGCGGACGTGATTCAATTGCGTGACAAAAAAGCGGACGACCGGACATTGCTTCGCCGAAGCCGGATTTTGAAAGAACAAATCATTGCGTCCGGACGTTCGGTGATTTTTGTAATGAATGATCGTCCCGATCTTGCGCGAATTGCGGATGCGGACGGAGTTCATGTTGGTCAGGAGGAATTACCGGTTGACGAGGTACGTCAGATTGTTGGTACGGAAATGCTGGTTGGAGTTTCGACGCATTGTATGGAACAGGCTCGGCAAGCGGTGTTGGACGGTGCGGATTACATTGGCGCCGGAGCAGTTTTTGAAACGATAACAAAAGAATTTTCCGAAATAGCCGGAATTCAGTATCTTCAGGAAGTTGTCGCGGAAATACAGATTCCGGCGTTTGCGATTGGAGGTATTACGGTTGAAAATCTCGATCATGTTCTGGCGACCGGAATTAAACGAATCGCGGTTAGTTCCCTGTTACTCCGTTCATCCGACCCGCAAAAAACCGCAACAGAATTACGCCGCCGGCTGTATCAGTAGAAAACCTCGTATCATCTTAACAACCAGCCTGTAAACGCTAGGAATAATTTTGCGGCTTACCGGTTCTACCCCTACCAAAAAGGATTTAAATTTGTAAAATATTACCGTTTGGGTATTTTAATTAATTGATTATTTGTCCCATTTAGTCCCTATCGTCCTTAATGTCCCTATAAAAAGGGACTTTTTAATCAATTGGGACATTAGGAACCAATGATTTTTCATAAAACATTGCGGTTAAAAAAAACGAATTTTTAGAGGTCCCAAAAGCGTAAACTGTTATAAATTACAGTTGTCCATTACTAATACCAAAGGATGAAAACAATGATTCCTAATGATAAACTAAAAATTGCCGTTATCGGCGGTGACGGAACAGGACCGGAAGTGGTTGCCGAAGCTGTTAAAGTTCTTAAAGCAGTTGGGCAACTTGAAAAAGTGGAGATGCAATTCGATCACTTCAATATTGGCGGAGATCGCTATCTCAAAACCGGTCAAACAATTACCGATGAAGAAATAAATACGTTACGCGGTTACAGTTCCATTCTTCTCGGCGCAATCGGACATCCCGACGTGGCTCCGGGTGTTCTCGAAAAATCACTTTTGTTACGGTTACGTTTCGAATTTGATCAGTATATCAATCTTCGTCCCGTTAAACTGTTCCCTGGTGTTGAAACGCCGTTGAAAGATAAAAAACCGGAAGATATTGATTTTGTGGTTGTTCGGGAAAATACGGAAGATTTGTACACTGGTATCGGCGGCTGCATGAAAAAAGGAACTCCCGACGAAGTTGCCACGCAAACCGCCGTCTATACCAGAAAAGGAACTGAACGTTGTATTCGTTGGGCGTTTGAATACACCCGAAAACGGAATAACCCAAAAGGAAAAATGCTCACTCTTGTTGCCAAAACAAACGTGCTGACTTTCGGTCATGATCTCTGGCAACGTACTTTTAACGAAGTTGCAAAAGATTATCCCGATGTAAAAACAGATTACAATAATGTTGATGCTTGTTGTATGTGGATGGTTAAAAATCCCGAATATTACGATGTTATTGTAACGACAAACATGTTTGGCGATATTATTACCGATCTTGCCGGAATGTTGCAGGGGGGAATGGGAGTGGCAGCCGGCGGTAATATCAATCCTGAACCCAATGGCTGCAGTATGTACGAACCGATGGGAGGAAGCGCGCCAAAATATACCGGTAAAAATGTGATTAACCCAATTGCCGCCGTTTCAGCCGCCGCCTTGTTACTGGAACAAGAAGGTTACACATCGGCAACACAACGGGTGATGAAAGCGATTATGTTTGTTACCGGTCATAAAATGAAAAGTCAAGCCGCCGGAAAAATGGGTTACGGAACCCGCGAAATCGGCGACCTCCTGTGTGAAAACCTTTAGAGCAGTCATAAGTATAATAATAAAATATTTATCTCAAAGATTATTTGTCCCTAATGTCCTTAATGCTTTTTCTGTTCTTAAAATTGGAGTTAAGGGACAATAGGGACGAATGGGACAAATAATTTTTAAATCAAATTTATGGTTAGGCTAATAGGTATTTTTAAAGGTTCCCTATTGAATTATTTCCTCCTCTTGTAAAAAAATAAAGAGAATTATAGAATTAATTGATCGTAAACAACAAGCATTTTTTAAAAAACAAGAAGGAAAAACTTGACCGTGCCTTAAAATTCCTTGTAAAATATTGATATGGTTATTCAATTGGATGAAAAATCAGAAAAACGTCAAAAGAAACATTCCGGTAATATTTACGACGCTTTTGTCAAGAATATTTTCGGACGGGTATCCGTGTTTGCTGATTTTTTACAAAATTATGCTGATCCGGAATTTGTTCGTAACATCCAATTGTCAAAAATAACTTCTGCACCAACACATTACTTTGGTCAAAAGGGCGACGAGCGAATTTTGGATTTAGCGTTCAAGTGTCCGCTCAAAAACGGAGCAAACACCAAAGCGGTCATCTTGTTTGAACATACCAGTGGTTTAGGCAATGATTTACCGATTCGCCTTCTTGCTTATGCTGTTTCGATTTGGTTGTCGGAGCTCAAAGAAAATCAACCGTTGTCGGCAATTTATTTTATTGTTCTACGAACCGGCAAAAAACCGCGTCGTCAACCTTATAAGAAATTGGCGGATTTGTTACCGAAAGATGAATATGGGCAACCAATCGGCTGGATACCGGATATTCGTTACGACATGATCGATTTACCGGCGGAGAAGATCGAACATTTGCGCGGCGGCGTCATCTTACGAGTTACTCTGGGTATCTTGAAAAAAATGGCAGAAGGGTTGGAGGAAGAGTTTGACAAAGCCATGTTGCCGCTCACAGAACTTGACGATGAAAAACAACAGATTACCTTAACAACAGAAATTCTCAACTTTGTTTCGAAAGTTTATAATACCCGCAAGAAACGATTAGAATTCGATGCGGTTCACAAGTCCCTAAATAACATTTTTCAGGAAAGGACCCAAAAAATGATGACAACAATTTTTGATGAACTCAAAGCCGAAAGTAAAGCCGAAGGTAAAGCCGAAGCTCAAGCCGAAGCTCAAGCCGAAACTGTAAACCTTTGTCAGGAAATAGTTTTGTCCGTTTTACAAACGCGATTTAAGAAGGTTCCTAAAAAAGTTGAAAATTCTTTACATCAGGTTTCCAATGCGGTTACTCTGAAATCATTGGCAACCCAAGCCGCAGCATGTCAAACATTAGACGAATTTGTTGCGGCAGTTAAAGTAACAACGTAAACAGTGAACGATTATGGCAAAATTTTTATACAAAATTAAAAAAGATGCTTCCGTCAAGACGGGAGTGATCAATGCGGAATCGTTGCATTTGGCGTCGATAGAGTTACGGAAACAAAGCGGCGTTATCCTTAGTATCCGTCATATTCCAGCCGATGAATCGATTGGCGGTTTGGGCGGCGGTAAACGCGAATTGTTACGGACATTGCTGGAACGTCTTTTTATTTTCAGTAATCAGATTGAATTGTGTCTTCGTCAACTTGCTTCGTTGCTCAAGGCTGGAGTTCCGATTCTTGAGGCGTTGGCGGCGGTTGGCGAACAGGCTCCGCCGTTACTCAAAAACGTTTATTCACGTCTTGCCGAAAAAGTTCGTCACGGTTATTCAATGAAAAAATCGTTACAGGAAGATGCGTCCTGTTTCGGTGATGTTACAATTGGTTTGATTAGTGTCGGCGAAACCAATGGAACGCTGGACGAAATGTTTCGTTATTCCGCCGATCTGATGGAACGCAGTCGAAAGGTTCGTAGTCAGATTGTTCAGGCGTTTACGTATCCGGCGATTGTGATGGTGGTTGCGGCGGGAGTTGGTTATTTTCTTGTCGTTCACGTTTTGCCGAAAATTATTGCTTTTATTTCGAAACAGTCGAAAACGGTTGAACTTCCAATGCCCACTAAAATTTTGTTATGGACGAATGATTTTATTTGGTCTTATGGTTTTTACCTTGCTCTGTTGCCAATCGTGTTGTCGGCGGCGTATTTTTTTGCACGAAAAACACCGTCTATTTGTGAACGTCTTGATTATTTTTTGCTCTACGTTCCTTTACTTGGCAAAGCGTACCGTGATCATTCCAACACGATGTGGTGCCGGACATTGGGGGCGTTACTGAAAAGCGGAGTCGGAGTTTTAACGGCGCTCGAATTAGTCGAAGGGGTCATGAGTAATCGCCATTACGCCGCTCAATTCCATAAAGTACACGGAATGGTGAAACAAGGCGACTCGATCAGTAAAGGTATTCGTAACACTACTTTGGCAAAGTTTTGTCCGATGGCGCTTTCGATGATTGCGGTGAGCGAACGAAGCGGCAGTCTTGATATTTCGTTACTTCACGCGGCTGATTACAGTGAAGAACAACTGAGCCGTCGTGTAACGATGCTTGGAAAGTTCATTGAACCGGCTATTTTTATTGTTATTGGCGGAATAGTCGGTTTTATTTATTTCGCCTTTTTCCTTGCGATGCTTGCCGCGACACACAGCGCGGTATAACTCAATTCGTGAAACCTTAACACTCATTTATTATACTAATACAATGAAAACTATTTGTCTAACCATTTTTTCGTTACTAATTTCGTTCCATCTGTTTGCGGAGGAACCGATTCGTGTTCTTACTATTAATGTTCGACTTTCCACTGCACGTGATGGAGAAAATGCGTGGGAATATCGGAAAGAGTTCTTGACTGATATTCTTGCAACATCTTCCGATGCGAACAAACCGTATGATTTTATTGGTTCTCAGGAAACGGTTGTTGATCCGCGTCCTGAATTTAATCAGGTGGATTATATTATTTCAAAAATGCCAAAATACGATGCGTTGTGGCTTTCCCGTGAGAAAACGCCGGAACAAGGTGAAGCGATGCTGATTCTTTGGCGTAGAGAACGTTGGCGAATTGATGAAACAGATCAGGGAACGTTCTGGCTTTCGGAAACGCCGGATATTCCCGGTTCGAAAACAGACCCGAAAGCGGGTTGTCCGCGATGTGTTACGTTTGGCTTGTTCCGCGAACTCAAGGACAACAAAACAACCGGACGGAAACTTTATATTTGTAACACACATTATGATCACCTGAGTGAAGAATCACGTCAACGGGCGGCGAAACAAGTGATGACATGGATTTCGACACGAAAAGACAAGAATGCGCCGCTTGTTATTATGGGCGATTTGAATTGTGGAGAAAAGAGTCCGGCGATTAGATATATGCAAGGTGAACCGATGACGATTGACAACACAGAATTACAACCGCCTCTTGCTTTAACCGATACTTTCCGCGCCGCCAATCCTGATGCTGTTGATGTTGGAACGTTTCACGGATTCAAAGAAGAAGTGGGACAGGAAAAAATTGATTATATTTTTTCAACCAAAGAATTAAAAACGATTTCGTCGAAAATTATCCGAACCAAACGTGATCATCGTTGGCCCACCGATCACTGTCCGGTCGAAGCCATTCTCAATTGGCGTCTCTAAAAATACTGTAATATATCAGCGGTATTTTTTATTGTAATTGAGTCCTGCCATTTTCTAGTGTCCCGCCCGCTAGGGACGACATTTTATTAACCAACCGTAGGCTAAAGCCTACGGTGATTGCCTATCAATCTCTAGTCCCGCAGGGATGACACTTTACTTAATTTAACGCCTACGGTTAATAAAATGCTGTCCCTGCGGGACAAATAAAAAATGATCATTGGGAATCGTTCAAAATACAGCAATTGACAAAAAAAAGAAAATTCCACTGATATATTAATACCTCATTGTCTCTATTATTCCTGACGTTCCTATTGTCCCTTAACCTCAATTTTAGGAACAAAATATTATTTTTGAAACTAATTATCGCGGTGTAATTTAATGCGGATTTTTTCGATACGGCGTCTGGTTGCTTCGATCACGGTGAAACGGGACAACTTGCCCTCATGTTCAAAATCAACCGTTTCACCAACACTAGGAACATGACCAAGCGTTGAAAAAATAAAACCGGCAATGGTGTCGTAATCTTCTTCTTCCGGCAAATCAAGCCCAAGCGTTTCATTCAACTCGTCAATCCGAACCTTGCCTAATACTTCAAAAGTTTCCGCGTCCAGTTCTTTAATCTCTTCCGTAACAACCATCGGATCATGTTCGTCCACAATTTCGCCGACAATTTCTTCCAGAATATCCTCTAACGTTACCACGCCCGACACTCCTCCGTATTCGTCCAAAACAATCGCCAAATGTCCCTTCGCACGTTGCGACGTATCATCATCTGCACTGCTTTTACCGGAAACAGTTTGATCGGAACCGGTTTTGTCGGCAATATTTTTACCTGAACCGGCAGGTTTCGTATTTTGAAATTCCTGCAACAACGTATCAACCGGTTTTGTTTCCGGCACAAACAACGGTTCCGTCATTAACTCCGTCCAAGCACAACGTTGCGACGGATCATTTTTGACCAATTCCTGAAGTAAATCTTTCGCGTGAATCACTCCGATAATATCGTCTCGATTATCTTTATAAACCGGAATTCTCGAATGCGGTGTTGCAATCACCGCCGCAAGCATTTCATCCCACGACAACGCGTTTGAAATACTTTTCATGTCGGTTCGCGGCGTCATAATTTCAGAAACGGTGAAATCGCTCAACTCAATCACGCCTTCAATCATTTCCCGTGCGTCTTCTTCCAGCAGTCCTTCGCGGTGACCTTCGGTAACCATTGTTCGGATTTCATCCTCAAAGGCTTCTTCGTCGTCGGTTTCTTCTGTTTTACCGGCAAGACGGTGAAAAAAAACATTGAAAAACCGGTCCATTAAAGTCAGTGGAAAAAGCGGCATCGCCAGAAAAGACCAAAGCGGCCACGTAAAATAAACAAACGAAGTTCCCCAAAGTTTGGAAACTGCTCGCGGTAACCAAAATTCCACACATAAAAGTGTCAGCGATGCAACAAGAATCAGAATAATCCAATCCGTAACAACTTCACGTTTGGGATTCCATTCGAAAACGATTGCCGTGATCAAAGCGGTTGCCAAAAGAATACGCAACATTCCCGCGGCCGCCGCAACATGGTCATATTCTTTAAGAATCCGACTCAATCGGGTTTCCGCTCCGCGACGCCAGCAGAAATCCTCTAACTGATGTCGAGAAAACGATTTAAGTGATCGGGAACCGATTGAAACAATACAAATTAAAACCAGTCCCAAAAGAATGATGTAAATTAGATTCATTCGCCAATATTACCGAATGGAAATTATTTTTTCAAAAAATGTTTCCTTTTCACAATAAATTCAAAAAATGACACTTTTATTATTGCAATTTTCATTGCGTTTAGTGCTGCTTTCTTATCTTTTTTTACTATGAATCCACAGATAAATACCCAATACGACAATGATAACATTCATCAAGACAATAAAAGTAATTCTTCCAGTGGACGAATGTTCTTCTTCTTTATGAATTTGAAGCAATGTATCAGTATCTGGTTTTTCCCCAAAAGCGCTCAAACGTACTAGTTTGCCTTTTTTGAAAATATAATTTACTTTCTCCTGATAATTGAAGATGACATCATTGTTTTTGATTCCAAGCGACTGTATTTCAAAGATGTCCTTCGGCAATTTTTTGTTCAGTTTGCTATTTTGTAATTGATATTCAATCAAAAAACCGCCGGGACCGTGAAACACAGAATAAAACATTGGAATCATTATTCCGGCTGATTGAGTATATTCCAATGCATAAGCAAGACCGGGATTATTAAATTCGCTATATTGAACAAAAAAAACCAAATTGAAACGGGCTTTATCAGAATAGATTGATTCTTGAAAAGGCTTACCTTCTTCAAAGAGCGAGAGTTTGTACAGAATTTCGTTGCCGCGATTGGCGTGAAAAACTTTATACTTTGGGCTCTCTGATTTTTGTAATTCCTCTCCATATTCTCCACGTAAAATTTTGGGAACACCTTTACATTGACTCCACATAGGAGTCCATTTCCCGTCACCGCCTAACAGAGAGTTATAAAAAAATCTTGGATCGCCGGTATGCTGTGAAAATCGCGACGGACGAATATCTGTTCGAGAAAAGACATTGACAACATTTTGATTGACAAGTTTATATCCGGGAAGAGGTTGAAATTCACCTGTTTTGGACACAAAGTTTGGACGCACAAATTGAGTATTGGGTAAGTAAATTACTTGATAGGCTAATTCGTCTGCCGTAATTTCATGGTTGTTCGATACAGGCACGGGAAAGTTAATAGGCGTCTCTTGTTTCGCTTTGTGTTCCAATACCTGATATTTCCAATGGAGACAATCCTTATGAAAATCAATACTAAAATCGACTTGTCCCAACATATAATTTTGATAATCACGGGATAATTTTGTTACTGTTCTGTCGTCTGAATCCAAAGTATATGTATCTAGTTTATAGGTTGCCTGCCACGTGGCAAGTTTACTGTAATTAGATTCACAACTCTCGTAAATGAGATTATAAATCTTTATTCTCTCATCAAAATTTGTAATCTCTTCCCATTTATCGGCGGTATAAGCGGTATAAATTTCGGGATGAGACGGTTGAGCAGCAAGCAACAGCAACGGCTGTAGCGTTAGGATAAACATAGTCAACGTAACACCGATACAATATTGTAAAAATGCGTTGACGACAAAAGGAGATTGAATAACGATATTTGTTTTCATGGTATTGTACTGGTTAAGTATGTGTTTAGAAATTATTTCTACTGTATTAACTTTTCATAAACTATATATAATATAAATAGTTATGCGTATAATTTTGCTGAAATCTTTGATCTGATACAACAATATTGTTGTAATAAATAAGTAATATATCAGTGGAATTTTTGGGAACATCTCAAAATTCACCGAGGGTTAACGGCGTGGACTTGTCCCGTGTGGTTAGACTTCGTCAATAAAACACGTGGTGAACCCCGTCGTTAACTCATTGGTAGAAAATAAAAACTCCGCTGATGTGTTAAAAATTTCTTGAAATCAAATCAAAACTCTTTTATGTTTTAATATGTTAAGAAAAATCAATACAGTAGGATTATAAACGTTTTAATGTACAAAATTAGTTTGGTACAATAAATTCTCTACGGATTGCATGTATAAATATCACTATCCTCCACAATCTTCCGCTCCTGCCTGGTTGACATAAATTCTCGATGTACTCGGTGTCACAGCACCATCACAACAATCAGCAACGTAAGTTGAAAACGAATCATCCGCTGTTGGAGTACCATTAACGCAATGTCCCCTAAATGTTTGATTCGTCACACAAGGAACCCAAATGCCGCATTCTAAATCGGGAACAACTATTGATTTTTTATTGCCGCCATTAGGATTGGGCTGTTTGAGTACTGCATCTGTACCCATTACTGAACTTGTACCGCACGAGGTGTTCATCGAAGGTGCTGTTGTAAATCCATCCGCACAAGGATTTGTTGCCGAACACCGTTGTGTTAAAATGTCCAGTGTGCACGGATTAGGATCAGCCTCCACAACATCGTAGTTGCAATTGTCAGCCAAGCTGAATAGAGACAAACCGCCTTGCATTGGAATTGAAACGAGGGACATCGTACCCCAAAGTACCAAAGTAATACCAAAAACTTTTTTCATCGTAATTTCTCCTAATTTGAAAAATTGAGTGAAGGAACAAAAATTCAGCGGACGAAAGCAACAAGTTTAACAGG
>JAIRLW010000129.1 GCA_031259095.1 Planctomycetaceae bacterium
GTTGTTGTAAGTCTTTACTATAAAAAGACTTACAACAACCCCATGTCAGATAGCCTACCATGAAAGGTTGCCTACCGGGTATTGACCAGACAACTCCCCAAAATTCCGAAATAATCTGAAATTTTCTTTTCCGACAGAAATCCTAACAGGGACTTGATTTTAATATTGAATTGAGTTAGACTTTTCGTGCGTGTTTGCGATTGCAAGACGGCGTTTGGTTTTTCAGGTAATATCAATTAATATCAATTTGCTTCCGTATCTTGTTTCGGGGGAATATTTTTTAATGTTTGAGGTGAATTATGACCAAAAAAGAAATTGTTCGATCTATTTCCGACAAACTCGGTTTAACTCAATTAAAAACCAAAGAAATCGTACAAAAAACTTTTGACGCGATTATCGAAACTCTTGTAGAGGATGGACGAATGGAATTTCGCAACTTTGGCGTTTTCGAAGTAAAACACCGCGACGCAAGAAAAGCACATAATCCCAAAACCGGCGAAGAAGTTTTCGTCAAGGAAAAATATGTCGTAACCTTCAAAGCCGGTAAGGAAGTAGAAGAAAAAGTAAACGCCTTACTGGAGAAAAAGAAAAAATAAGTAAAATAGATAGTTTAATTAGATTATAAAACTCCCGCGTGTCAATATATTCTGACAATAATAATGATTTTTGGGATATTACAACCAACAAACGTGAAGTTTTCTTTAGTTTGGGATGAACTATTTCCGATAAAAGGTTAAGGTTTGGAGATATTTTCACGAAACAAGGTTGGGGTTATTTCTGGAAGTCGCGTCTATTATTGAATGGGAAATTCACGGAGGGATATTATGCTTTATAGACTTTTATTGGCGGTATTTTTGGGATTTTTCTTAATGAGTTCGACCGGATGTCTGATTCCGATGTACTCTGGAGATACAACGCGGCGAGATAAACAATTGATTCATAATTCGGAAAATCTCCGATTAATCCATGACGAATGGGAACGTCTCTGGTTGCTGGATCAACCAAGTCACATGACGCCTTACCGAACCCATGGCGGAATTATCTGAATTTTCGCACAACTCATTATTGCGGTTTTGCCAATAAAACCAAAAATCCGGTCTTCGTTGCACGAATACCGGATTTTTGGTTTTGTTCTTTATTACGGTAAAAGGCTAACAAAATGCGTTTGTCAAATTATGGGGAATCGCTAAAAATATCATTTGGGAACTTCTAAATCTAAAAACCTCGGCTGAAATCGACCAAAATCGATTTCAGTCGAATTTAGCCGATCAAAAAACGAGTTTTTAAAAATTCCCTAATACTGATTTTTTAACGACGAAAGACACGAAGGGACACAAAGGGACTCGAAAATGATGTTTATATTTTTTATTTTTCATTGTTTAAAAACCTTTCGTGAACATTTGTGTTTTTCGTGGTGAACATAAAAAATTTATCGTGTTGGATCACGATTTCTTGAGTCAATCTAGGCGGGCGAGACGTCCACATTGCTACAACTACGCTGCGCGTTGGGTTTCTTCGATAGCAAGGCGGATTCTGGTGAACGGTTCCGCGAAATCAATAGTTCGTGAAAGATGTTTAATGTTATCGATCAAGAGTTGGTGTTCGGTTTCGTCGGTTACCGGAATGGCAAGGAACCGGTTGCCGATTTTGACTTCCTGCCAATGTTCAACATCTAAACCCGGAACATTAGGAATTTGGAGTTGTTCCGTTTCACTGTTCGTATTTAGTTGAAGATGATCATTTTCAATGCCAAACGATTTCAAAGACGCATTCAGTTCTTCGGAAATTTCAAGATTTGTTTGGGAATCGCGTTCGGAAAATTCCTGAAAAAAAGGCAAAAGACCGTTTGTTGATTTTTCCGCATGGTTTTCCGTTATCGGTGCAACCCGTTTTGTTTCCGGTTCAAAAACATAGAAAACCGGTGTTTCAATATGTTCTTGAACAGCCAGAACCGCTGCGGTATTCGTTAAAAGATACGAGACGGAAACTTTGGAACGAGTAAGAAGTGTTTGCGCAATTTGTTCACCGTAAAGAAATGGTTCCAACGTATTGCCATAAAGAATTTCTTGAGTGCGATTTGGTTTTAGCGGAGTGGTGCAGTGAAATTCGAGCGGTCGTCCCGCCTGATTCAAAATAAGATAACCGCCGATCAATCCTGTTCGCGGTTGATCGATTACGGTCAAAAAACCCAATTTTTCTAACGTCGGGGAGGTGTTCGGCATAACAATAGAGCGTATAAATAAACGATGTTTACATTTTTTATCGGAAAACAGCACGGCAAAAAACAGTAAATCGTATTGCACAACCAAGAATCCATTCCGTGTTGACTGAAAATCGTAAATTCTTTAACTTTTTTTTGAGGGGGCTCGACTTTTTTTCAAAAAATGTTTTACTTATATGCTCAGCGTGAGCGAATTAGTACGTGAGCGAATTAATAAATTGAGAACCTCTAATAATTCTTTTTGAATGATAAAGTTTTTTTATTGAAAAATTCTTGTCTCTAATGTCCGCAGGTACCTTTTGTCTCTACATTGAAAATTTTAGGGACTAAAGGGACAATAATTTTTTAAGACAAATTGGGGGAATCTCTAAAAATTAATTTTATTTCGATTTCAGTCGATTGAAATCGAGCAAAATCGAATCATTCGTTTTTGGCAAAGGGGATATTTAGAAATTCCCTTTTAATTTTTTTAACCATTTTCATTTTTTTAATAAAGGCTATCAATGTCAACCAGTTCACACGAACCGCATTTTTTTTCACAAATTGATGTTGTTCATTCTCTTCCTCCGTCGAATCCTGAACCTCTTTCGGAAATCTGTACTTTGATGCGGGAATTACTTACTGCGCAAAGCCGGCAAAATGAACTTTTGGAAGAACTCATTTCACAGGTCAATCAATCACATCGCCGTAAAACGATTGAGCTTGCTCTTTGGAAACGGGCCAATCCCGAATTAGCCGATTTTTGCCGAAGAGCGGCGGTGAAATTGGAACGAGTGCAAACAGATTTGCTCTCGACGATTACAGAAGAAGTCGAATATAATGCGGAAACGTTCCTTGATAGCGAATTTTCCTTGAACGAATTTGTTGATCGGTTCGGGATGAAATTTATTCATCTGAACACACTGCTCCAAGTTCTTTCGCAACTCGGAAATGCGCCGGATATTCAAATTCAGCCAACTTCGGAACCTCGTAAAGATCGGTAAATTCAACGGATTTTCGGCAATAATACCTTATTGATTACTTTTGATCATTCACCTTACCTTTTATATTTGAGCATCTCTAAAAATTAATTTTATTTCGATTTTGATCGATTTCAGTCGATTAAAATCGAATAGTTTGTTTTTGGCAAAGGGTATATTTAGAGATTCCCATCATCAACCGGTTATTGAATGGCGAAAATTTTATTTGGTAATTATTTTGGACAATATTTTGGTTCATCGTATGCCTTGCCAACAATGAAAAATAAGATAAAATAACGTATTCTTATTGAATGATTGTTTTTATGCAATATTGAGGAATTTCGTCACATGCCTAAAATTCTTTGCATTATTTCTTTCGTTATTTCATGTATTATCTTTTTGGTGTTTCTTGCCAACATGTTGGCAGGCGTACCGTTTGGCTCTGCCGGAGGAATATTGATCAATATCGGTATGATTATCGGTTCTCTTATTATCGGAACGTTTAGTGTTCTGACATTTCTGGAATCACGATAAAAAAGTACGGCGTTGCAACGAAACACCGCCGCCCCAGCGCCGCCCTCTGGTAACAACGTTTACTATGGCATAGAATAACAGACTATTGTAAAGGAACAGTAAGTAAATTGCATCATCAACCATGTTAAAATTCGGAGTTACCGTTTGAAGTTGTCCTCCGGTTTGAGACGGATTGAAGTTTTCGGTGTTTTCAATATTTTCTGTTCCTGTTTCCTTCCAGTTTTTACGGAAATAATTTAAGGAGATGAAGGATGGAAAGACGTTTATTTTTGAAAACCGCCGCAGTGTCCGCACTTGGGGTTGTTTCTTTTTCTTCGGTTTCGTCCGTTGCTTTGGCAGCGGCGAAGAAGAAAAGAATCCCTATTTCTGTGCAGGTTTATTCTGTTCGGAAAGCCGCCGAAAAAGATTTGGCGGGAACGCTCAAGAAAATTGCGGAAATTGGTTATGAAGGCATTGAGTTTGCCGGCTACTACGGCAAAAATGCCCAAGAAGTCCGAAAATTCCTCGATGACGCCGGACTAAAATGCAGCGGAACTCACACCGGTATCGGCGCACTTCGCGGTGATAATTTTGAAAAAACGATTGAATTGCACAAAACGCTTGGAACGCGGTTTATTATTGTTCCCGGCGGTATCGATAAAGAATTGCATTCGGTCGAAGGTAACAAAAAAAATTGCCGAAGAATTTAACCAACTTGCCGAAAAAGCCAAAAAGTTTGGAATGGTGATTGGTTATCACGCTCACGGCGGCGACGCCAAATTGATCGACGGCATTCCCGCATGGGAACGATTTTTCGACGCCACGACGCCTGATGTTCTCATGGAAATGGATCTTGGCAATTACCGTGCAGGCGGCGGCGATCCGTACAAGATGATCGAAAAGTTCAAAGGACGTTCCAAAGCAATTCATCTCAAAGAATCCGGCGACGCCATCATCGGTTCTGGTGAAATTGATTGGAAACGAACCTTCGAACTTTGTGAAACAATCGGCGCTACCGAATGGTATGTGGTCGAAGACGAAAAATCCGCCGACAGTTTTGAACGTATCGAACAATGTTATGCCGCGCTCAAAGCAATGGGCAAAACAAAGGATGCGAACTCGAATCCGGGAAATTCAAGAACCGAAAAAAGACCGCGATTCAACGGTTTACGCCGATTGATTCGCAGTTGAACCGGTTGAAATAGGGACATCTAACGATTCATTTTTTAGCACAACGTTTTATGAAAAATCAACATTATTTGTCCCTCAATGTCCCCTTAGTTCCTATTAGTTCCTAAAGTCCCTTTTTATCGAGACGATTTATCGAGACGATTTATAGAGACGATAGGGACTAAGAAGACAAATAATCAATTAATTAATTAATTAAAAAATCTTTTAGCAAACGATATTTTTAGAGATTCCCTTAATTTAATCTATTAACCACAACCACTTAACCCCTTTATTTACCATGAAACGGCGTGATTTTCTTGGAATGGCGGCGCTTGGCGCTGGAACATTAACAACGTTAGGAACGATTTCCGCCCAAGAAACGGCGGAACAAACAATTGTTAAAAAAGTTGAAAAAGTTAAAAAACCAAACGATCTCAATGAGTGGGTACCATTGACCAAAGAGGTTCGATGTTCCCGCATTGGTTTTGGAACAGGAATGCGCGGCAGTCAGCGGACTTCCGATTTAACCCGAATGGGTTGGCCTCGTGGAATTGAGTTACTTCAATTCGCGTATGATCATGGGGTTCGTTTTTTTGACTGTGCCGATCTTTACGGAACACATTTTGTTGTTGCCGAAGCAATGAAAGGCAAACCGCGCGACAGTTATGTTCTTGGAACGAAAATTTGGTTGTTACCCGGCGGCATTCCCGAAAAGGAACGGCTCAGCCCCGAAGAAACAATTCCGCGTTTTTTACGGGAATTTAGAACGGATTACATTGATGTTGTCCAGATTCATTGTCTGACGGATAAAAACTGGTCAGCGAAAAACGAAGAAGCAATGGCAAGTTTGGCGCGGCTTAAAGAAAAAGGATTGATTCGTGCGCATGGTGTGAGCACGCATTCCAATGTTGCTGTCGAACACGCCGCGCAAACGGCATGGTGTGATACCGTTCATGTACGTATTAACAGCGAAGGGATGAACATGGACGGTGCAAAAGATAATCCCGCACAACGTGTTGAAGAAAGTGTTCGGGCAATTCGTGCCGCACACAACGCCGGAAAAGGAATTATTGCGATGAAAATTCTCGGAGAAGGCAAAATGTCCGGCGATCCCGAGTTACGGAAAAAGTCAACGAATTTCGTTAAAAATCTCGATTGCGTGGATGTGATGATTGTCGGATTCACCGAAAAACAACACATCACCGAATTTATCGATCTGGTAAAAAGTTGAAACGGAGAAGTGGGGTTTGTGATTAGTGGTTTATCGTTTGGAATTCGCCGGCAAGCGAATTCCAATACTTGTATTAAAAACTCTGTGCCGCAAACCCCATACCACACTCCCAAAAAACAAGGCAGAATTTTTTATATGCAAAAAATCCGGAGGTAGGTGATGTTTCGCCGAAACATCGCGGATGCTTCCAATCTTGACAACCGAATTTTCAAATGCGGGACGCATCTCTCAAGAGCGACATAATTTTATTTCTTCGAGGATTTTGTCGGCGCCCATTTTGATCAATTCATCGGCAACGGCAATTCCTAATGATGTTGGATCATCGTTCAGTAACGCGGTGCATGTTGTTTCCAACATTGTTTTTGCGTCCGGCGATAAAATTCGACCATGTAATATTAACGTTTCTCCCTCAGCACGCCCTAATGCCGCAATCGGAGCAAGACAACCTCCTTGCAGTTTTTGAAGCATTGCCCGTTCAGCCTGTACTGCGGCAAAAGTTACCGTATCACAAAGAAACGCTATTTGTTCCGCTGTACGGTAATCGTCGCACCGGATTTCCAAACCAATTGCTCCTTGTCCCACTGCCGGAAGAAAAAACGGCGGCTCCAGAAAAGAACAAATCCGCTCCGAATAACCCAAACGAATTAGTCCAGCCTCCGCAAGAATCAACGCATCATATTCTCCCCGATCCAATTTGCGAAGCCGAGTTTCAATATTACCGCGTGTTTTTGTCCTTCTGGATCAGTCTCCACGCTATCCAGGACAATAACAGCGCTCCGCCTG
>JAIRLW010000172.1 GCA_031259095.1 Planctomycetaceae bacterium
AAGTGTCGTCCCTAGCGGGACGATTTCTTACTTTTTGACGTCTGTTTTGGGTTCAATGTTGGACTCGGTATTGAATACCGGAACCGGCGGAGCGGCAAACAAATGTGTTGGCAATTGACCGTCCCACTTTTCCACCGCCGATAACCAAATAAGTTCCGGCGTTGCGTATTGCTTTTTGAGATTGAGCGCTTCGGCTTCCGCTTTGGCTTTTTCCATCACCGCTTCCGCCTCGCCGCGTGCTGTTTCCACCTTTTGCCGTGCCTCAAATTTATAACGTTCCAGTTCTTTTTCCGCTTGCAATGCCCGTTGTTCAGCGGTCATCTTTTCTTCAATTGCCCGATTAAATTCCTGAGAAAAATCAAAATTGGTAATATTGACCGCATCAATAATCACACCAAACTGCTGCATTCTCGAACTAATCGATTCCCGAATCCCCGCCGAAACATCAGAACGTTCCGTAATCAACGCCTCCGCTGTGTATTTGGCGGCTCCGGCTTTGAATGATTCCTGAATCTGAGGCTCTATAACCGTCGAAAGATAGTTGACCCCAATATCCCGAAACAATTTTACCGCATTCTTCTTGTCGATACGGTAATTCACTACTATTTCGGCGTTGACTGTTTGCAGGTCTTTGGAAGCCGCTGCTGTTTTCACTTCAGCCTTTTTGATTTTTACATCAAGCGATCTGACAATGGTAATAAACGGAACAACCAAATGAACTCCTTCCTCAAGAGCCTCCGATTGCGCTTCGCCAAGTCGAACCACTACGCCGACACTACCCGGTTCAACAATGTGAATTGCATTATAAAAAATCACAATAATCAAGATCAAAATAAATCCGACAATAACAAGGATCGGACTACCATTATTAAAATGTTGTTTTGACATGGGCGTTTAAGGGAAAAATTGTTGGAAAATTTGTTAGGAAAAACGTATAGGATAAAAATCGGCACGATTCAATGTAAGTATTTGATTTATAATGAGTCATGTCATTAACGGTTATACTTTTCACGGTTACACATTACCTTTTTATTTTCTTTGCCCCGCAGGGGCAGCACGTTATTAATCGTAGCATTAAATGTCGTCCCTGCAGGACTACGATTGATAGGCAATCACCGTAGGCTAAAGCCTACGGTTAATAAAGTGTAGCCCCTTGCGGGGCAAAAAAGAGCAATTTATAACCGCGCAGTATATCTCATAACTTCTAGCAGGGTCCAAGAGTATAGCACAAATTTTATCAACGTCAATTAAGAACTAATACGTTGAACGGTAACAAATTATTTTTTTTCTATGACCCTGAAAGAGTTATCAGGGCTAACAAAATGCCAATTTGTTACCGGTCAACGATCATTACCATGCGGTCTATCTTATCCAATCTTACCCCGAAATGGGTAATCTTTCGGCGAAAAGTTGCACACTTTTTGATGCCCCCCCTTTTCGTGCTTCAGATTTTAAGTGATAATATGCCCACTTTGGTTATTTCGTCAATATGAAATAATCGACGTGTTTTTTTAGTTGACCGAATGCGAAAAATGATCTGGATTTATCATATCACCTTACTTTACTTATATTTAAGGAGAAAACAGTTGGCAGTTAAAATTCGAATGAAAAAAATGGGACGGCTTCATCGTCCATTTTTCCGCGTTTGCGTGATGGATGCCCGAACACCGCGTGATGGTCGGGTACTCGAAGAAGTCGGCTATTACGACCCAATGGTACCGGAAACCGACGCCCGCGCCGTTTTGAACGGTGAACGAATCAATTATTGGCTTGGCGTTGGGGCTCAGCCGTCCGATAAAGTTTCCGTACTCATCAAAAAATACGGTCTCAACGGAACACATCTCGAATCGCAAAAAGTCGCATTGGATCGTTTGGCAAGCAGCCGCCGACGTTCCACCTACACAATGGATTCGCCGCCACAATCGCCGCCGCCAAAACAAAAACAAAAGAAGAGAAAAACTATCGGAACATCGGCAGAAACAGTCCCCGCAGAAGCATAAATCACAGCAAACATGGTGATGCCGACAGCAATTCGTTTCGATGTTTTAACCCTTTTTCCTAATGCTTTCACGGGATTTCTTTCGGAAAGCGTCCTGAAAGGAGCGATTGCAGCAAAAAAAATTGAAGTTCGGCTTCATAATATGCGGGATTGGGCTGACGATAAACACGCAACAATGGATGATCGTCCTTTCGGCGGCGGACCGGGAATGTTACTCAAAGTTGATCGCGTTGTTCCATGCGTTGAGGAAATACAACGTCAGCAGGAACCGGGAC
The DNA here is from genome assembly GCA_031259095.1 of Planctomycetaceae bacterium. Taxonomy (GTDB): domain Bacteria; phylum Planctomycetota; class Planctomycetia; order Pirellulales; family Thermoguttaceae; genus WRKP01. The sequence goes on from JAIRLW010000172.1 coordinate 2,275, forward strand.
GCTTGTTGATGTTCACACCGCAAGGTCGGCGATTTAATCAGCGGTTTGCGGAATCACTGGCGACGGAAAAACGAATCATGATGCTTTGCGGACGATACGAAGGTTTTGATGAACGAATCGCCGAAATCCTTAAACCGGAAGAAATTTCAATTGGTGATTATATTCTTAACGGTGGTGAAGTTGCGGCGATGGCGGTGATTGAAACGGTGATGCGTTTAGTCCCCGGCGTTTTGGGTGATGAAGATTCCAATCGGTTTGATTCGTTTTCGACCGGAAATAGAATTTTGGATTGTGCCAATTACACCCGACCAAGAGAATATCGCGGACTTGCCGTGCCGGAAGTTTTATTAAGTGGAAATCACGCTGAAATTGACCGATGGCGCAAAGAAAACAGTTTACAGCGAACTCAGGAAAAAAGACCCGATTTATTAGTGACCAGTGCTAGTGTGTCGTCGCTAAAAACAGGAACCAATATTTTTGTAGATTTCTCAAACCAACAAGAGTAACTAGCCGCTTGTTCATAAGATGGAGATAAAAATTATGAGTGATCAATTGATGAGTATTGTCGAAGCGCAAAGCAAAAAACCGCAATCAGAAATTTCGCAATTCGAAATTGGCGATACGGTTAATGTGTATTGTCGTATTCTTGAAGGCGAAAAAGAACGAATCCAAATTTTCAACGGCGTGGTGATTGCCCGAAGCGGAAGCGGAACACGAGAAATGTTTACGGTTCGCCGGATTGTGGCAGGTGAAGGGGTGGAACGGAAATTCGCTCTCCATTCTCCGCGAATTGCCAAAATCGAAACGGTTCGAAGTGCGGTGGTTCATCGTGCCAAGTTGTATTTCCTGCGGGATCGTGTCGGTAAAGCGGTGCGGCTCAAAGAACGTGCGGTCAAACGCAAAGTTGAAGAAACAAAAACGGTCAAAAAACCGCGCCGAGGTTCTAAAAATAAGAAAAAAGAAACAGAAGTTACGGCGAATAATTCGTAGAACTTTCTCAATTATTTATACTTTGCACGGTACTAAAACCGTTATTTTTACTAAAACCGTTATTTTATTGTTGCGGACGAAATACCTGCGTTCCTACGCAAAGCCAATTTATTACCGTGCAAAGTATCGTATAAAATTTTGGAATTTTATTGTGTACTTAAATCTTTATTTAATTGCCGTAACTGTTCGAGCAGATCGGCAATTTCTGTGTGAATACGATGTTCCTGCAAAACAAAGAGTTGTTGATTATCCTGAATGTTAATAATTCCCAGACCGCCCCATTTTTTCCAATCATCCGGCGATACTACATTCAGAATAAGATCAACCAATTCATTCGTATTCTCTTTTGTCGGTATCGTGAGATCACTAACATCGTATTGTTGATAATAGACGACTTTCGGAATAGGCAGTGATTTCCATGAAGAAGATTTTATTTCATTATCGGAAAGATGATTGAATTGCCGCAACGTTTTCAGTAGTTCGGCGATTTGTGCATGTATATTATCCGGTTGCCGGATAACCAAACTTTTGTTGGGAAAATAAGGCGTAATATTACCCGCCCAAGTTTCCGACTCAATCATTGTCGTAATATAATCAATCATTGGTTGGAAAGTGTCGGCAGACATCGAAACAACATGCGGTTCTTTTTCGCTCAATAATTGTGACGTATTTTTCAACAGATCGGCAATATAATAAAATCTTGTATTATAGACTTTCTTATTTCTTTCCGCATATTTTTTTGATGTAATCAGAATATAGTCGTTCTGAACAATCCACGCCAGATTTTGTTGTTTCGTCAAATAATCCAGAACATCGCTCAACGGCATTTTGAATGGAAAATAAAAGTTAAACGGTTTTTCCATTTCCAATTTTGTACCGGATTTCCGTATTCTGCCGTGATCAATCATCATAGCAATTCCGGCTGTTTCACTGATTTGTTTCAGCGCATCTGTCAACGTAACCGGTTTCTTAATATTGCACGAAAAAAGTTTTTGGAGTTGTTCGGCAATTGAGGCGGTTGTTTGATGTTCGGAAGGAGCGGATTGTTCAATCTTTTTGTCAGTTTGGGATGTTTCATTTGACGCTAATGTAATATGGACGGCATTATCGGTAACGGTATAAATCAATCCTTGCTGTTTCAAAATAGGTTTAAGAAACTCTTTGAAAGGAACTGGTTTATCGATACTGATTTTAACCGGTGTTTCCAGTTTTTCGGACGTTTTTTCATTACAAAAGATTGGAACGCGGCAATGTTGGGCAAACATAAGCAGAACCAATCGAAGTTTGACGTCGGCATTGGAAACAAAGGAAACCGGAGTTTCCAACGCTTCCGACAAAGTCCGTTCCGTAACTCTTTCACTTGCCGTGTCTGTTAAAAAATATGTTCCATTTTTGTCTGCCGATTCTGCCGTTGCTGTCGAAAACAGTCCGCAACAGAGAAGCAAAAACAATGCGACACACAACACAACAATTGTTTTTTTCATAACAAAGTTCTTTTACGTTAAGAATGATGGTGAAACCCCAAACAACAAAATTTGGAAAGTGTCGCAATGATAACAAGGACACAAAAGTGGGGCAAGAGCAATTTCTAAAAAAATTAATGGGAATTTCTAAAAATTCATTTTAATCACAGAATGATTCGTCCCAATTTGTCCCTAACGTCTCTTCTGTCCCTAAATTTGGCACTAAGGGACGATAGAGACCAAAGGGGACGAATGGGACAATGATTTTTAAATTTGTGTTTAGGAAATGGTTATAAGATATTTTTAGAGGTTTCCTATTATTTTTTTGGTTGTTTTGTGAAACCGCGTCCATAGAATTGTGCAACGAGTTCTCCGTTTTCATTTGTTACGGGAATATTGTAAGAAACGAGCGATTTTGTTTTTGAAATTTGGGTCGCTTCGGCGAACAAGACGCCGGTTGTTGTTGGTTTCATGAACGCGAGATGACATTCAATGGCAACGGTAATTTCCTCAACACCAACATTACTTGCGACCGCAAACGCGAAATCGGCAAGCGTGAACACGACACCGCCTTGAACAATACCGACAGCGTTGAAATGTTTTGGCTGAATCAGCAATTTTGTTTTAGCGTAACCGGGTTTAGCATCGACGATTTCGATTCCCGTTACTTCGGTAGCATAACGGTCAGCTTTGAACCGTTCTATGATTTGTTCTTTTGTAAGTTCCATAATTGGAGTCTGATGAAAAAATGACCGTTAATTAGAAAAAAAATTGACCATTCCCAAACGCCGAATCAACGTAAGGCAGCGTGCAAAACTAAGTTGATCAGAGGTTCTTAATTGAGTACGGATATTGTATTTTGTAATAATTAATATAAACATGAAATAGTGTTTTCCTTACGCCACGAAAGGGCGACAGAGATGATAACGCTGTTGTTCGCATTAACTCCACAAAAAATAATCGACCATTTTACACAATACAATATTCGTTGCCCTTTCAGGGCTTTGGTTAGTGGCGGTTTTTACCCGCCCCGTTGGGGTAATACTGTTTGCGCCCGAAAATCAAAAAGGTCGCCTACCTTGTATTTTCAAGCACAAGCAGTATTACTCCGTTGGGCGGGTTATAAATCTTAACGCCCTTTCAGGGCTAAGATTGCTGTTTTTACAATTGCCATCCGCACACAGGGGCAAGTGGTTATCGCTACCCAAAATGATGAAACAATCAAAGAATTTCGCTTGCGTCCGTTCATTATCCACTTTCCCACTATCAACTCTCCACTATCGGTGATGTCGGTGGAGCGGGACGTTGGAATGCGGGGTGTGCATGGAACGCCCGTGACGTTGGAGTTTTTCCGGCAATGTTCCTTGATCCGTTGTCTTGTCCTGATCGTTCGAAGCGCCGTCGTTGTGACGATATTCTGTTGCAACCCGCGCCGATGTTTCCGCTTGGGCAAGTTGCGGTTCCGAAGCCAATACCGATTCCGCCGGAGCAATTTCCGGCATCGTCTGCGCTTGCAGCGAATCCATCTTTTCCGCACGATAAACCGCTAACTGCGCAATTCCATCGCCGTCAAAATCGCCAACCACAGGATAATCGCCCGTCTCGCCAAATTCAATTTTTGTATCAAATTTGAAATCGCCCGCCGTGTCAAGATGCCAAACACCATCAATAAACAAACCAATCTTGTCAATCCCGTCACCGCTAAAATCGCCAACCACCGGAATACCGCCCGAACCAAGATGATAATCCGCATTGTCAATGTAAATGTCTTCGCTGTCCCATTGACCATTGCCGTTGTAATCAATAAACCATTTTCCGTTCCGATAAATTCCGATTTTTGTAACTCCATCGCCGGAAAAATCACCGCTAAACGCTTGATCGCCTTCCGTTCCGTATTGGAAAACATGGTCAATCACGTCAAGACGAACTCCGCCTTTTTGTGAATGTTTCATCGCACGGACGTGACTGTTGTTTTTTGTAACATCCGATTTCGGCGGCATATTTTTCGGACGCGACGTAATTGTTGTGTTCAAATCACTCGGCAACCCCGGCTCATCCGCAATAATCGCCGCATCACCTGCCCATTGCGGACCGAAAATTCCAATGTCCGTTTTACCGTCGCCGTCCCAGTCGCCAACAATCGGTTGATCCGTCGCGCTGCCAAGTTCACACCAAAGATCTTCCTCGTCCCAAACACCGTTACCGTTAATATCAATATACCACTTTCCATCGTTAAACACCGCCAATTCCGCCATTCCATCGCCGTTGAAATCGCCGACAAGCGGTTTGCCGCCTTCCGGTCCGAATGTAAATCGCCGTTTAATTCGTCCGTTGGCGTCGCGCGTGTACCAAATTGATTGGTTCATCGGAAGCGGTTCCCACGCAACAGAAATATACTTCGCCTTAACCGCGTCCAACTCAGACGCTTCTTTCTCCGCCAGTTCACCGCTTAATAGCGCAACTTGTTGTACAGGATTTTGCGCCGCCCGAATCGATTGCGCGGAAATACTAAAACCAGAATCCGTGTTACGCGGATAACCGGCATTGATCACGCTCAAATGCCACGAATATCCGTTCGGTAATCCGCCGCCGCCATAACCTGTTAATAACGTTTCACCAACTAAAGGCGGTTGCCACGACGGAGCGGTAAAACTTCCCGATTGACCAACCGCACCCATAGGATAAGTCGGCACAAACGGCGGAAGAATCGAAGGCGGCGACGGAGGATTGACCGGCGGCGGTATCACCTCTTCCAATTCGCCAAAATTGTAACCGGTCCCGTGTTCACCGGAATTAACCACAATCGATTGAATTTTATCGTTTTCAATCTGCTCGCCGCCAAGCGTTCCAACACTTTCCAGACCGTCCCAATAAGCGTCCGGTTGCGTTTCAACAATCATGTATGTTTCATTCGGATCAAGATTCGTAAAAATATAATATCCGTTGGAATCGGTTGTTGTAACTTGACCCGTCTCAGCGTAAGTTGTTCCGTTGAGTTTCCAAAGCGATAACGTAACATTGGAAATTCCGTTTTCACCGCTGTCTTTGACTCCGTTTTTATTCGCGTCAATATAAACGTAACCGCTCAAAGAACCTTTGTCCGGTTCGGGCGGCGTTTTCTCCAGTTCGCCGAAATTGTAACCAATTCCCACGCCGTCCGCCGGTAACATAATATCGGAAATGACATCATTTGCCGACAAAATTCCTCCCAACGAACCAACCGTTTCATCACCGTCAGCGTAAGAGGTTGGTTGTGTTTCAGTAATTTGATACGTTTGATTTGGATCAAGATTTTGGAAAATATAATAGCCATTGGAATCGGTTGTTGCGGTTTTACCGGTGTTGACGTAAGAACCGTTCACCAGTTGATAAAGTTGAAGCGTAACTCCGCCAATTCCTTGTTCCGCTGAATCTTTAGAACCGTTTTTATTCGCGTCAACATAAACGTAACCGCTCAAAGAACCTTTTCCGGGTTCGGGCGTTGTTTTCTTTAGTTCGCCAAAATTGTAATCGGTTCCTGTTCCGCCCGGCGGTAACACAATATTGGAAATCACATCGTTGCTCGTTTTATC
>JAIRLW010000235.1 GCA_031259095.1 Planctomycetaceae bacterium
GATAACAATAACTCAATTATAAAAACATTAATCAAATAACTGTTCAAAATATAGAATATTACTTTTATTTTATTGATAAAGCCGTGAACCGATTCGTACTAAGGTTGCGCCTTCCTCAACGGCAATTTCAAAATCATCACTCATTCCCATAGACAAAATTTTCAGTGTAATGTTGGACGGTGTTCCGTGTTGACGAAGCGATTCGGCAAGTTGACGAACCGCCGAAAATTCCATGCGTGTTTCATGTTCATCCGATTCAAGACCGGACATACACATAAAACCGTCAACAGTAATGTTTTTCAATTCGCCCAACTGTTCCAACGATTCAGGAATTTCATGAAGCGGAAAACCGTGTTTTTCAACATCGCCGGAAATTGCCGCTTCAAGAAGGCAATGAACCGGTTTGGCATTTTCAGGAATATTGCCGAGATCACATTCCTCCTGAACAATCCGGTTCAACGCTTCAGCTAACCGAATAGAATCCAACGAATGAATTAACGTGGTTACAGAAATAATTTTACGGATTTTATTACGTTGGAGCGAACCGATAAGATGCCAACGAATCGGATAAGAATGATAAAATTCCGCCTTTTCCTGAAGCAATTGCGGTCTTGCCTCGCCAAGATCAGTACAACCCGCCGCAACTAATGCGTCAATCATTTCATCACCGGTTGCCGCATATTTACTAACCGCAACAAGTGTTACTTCAGAACCATGACGACCGCTTTTTTGTGCGGCAATATCAATCCGATTTCGCGTTTCACGAACATTCGCCGCAATTCTGTCCAAAAATGTTGTGTCCATTTCCTATAACAACTTTTGTAATTTCAATTGATTGAGAATTAGAATGATTTGTCTTTATTGTCCTATGGGTTACCTAATATCAATTTTAGGGACATTAGGGACTAATGGGACAATAGGGACAATTAGGGACAATAATTCCTGAAATCAAACCGTTACACGCTTCCAGTCGAGAATATCCAACTCCACCTGTTGATTAAAATCGTTGATTCGGACTTTGAACGCAATATCCATCGGTTCATGGTACGGCTGCATTTCTTCAAGCCAGTTTTTACGGCTAAAAGCAATACCGCGAAGTGTTACACTGTTTTGGCAAAATTCGGCAGCGAAATGACTCTTGTCCTTGCCCATTGTTTTAACATTTTGGACAAAAACTTTTTCCGCTGCGAAAATCGGACTCGGATTGGCGCTGCCAAACGGAGCAAGCGATAAAATCTGTTTAACTGTTGACGGCGTAAACGCCCCAAGCGGAAAAATTCCGTCAATTAACAACGACACGGTTCGTTCCTCTTCGGTAATTCTTTTCGCAACGGTATTACAAAACGCTGTCCGAAACGAATCGATTTTTGTCTCTTCAATAGTCAAACCGGCTGCCGCTTCATGACCGCCGAAACGGAGAAGGAATTGACGGCAAGTTTCCAGCGCCGCGTAAAGGTTAAACCCTGTAACACTTCGCGCCGAACCAACCGCCGGAACATTGCCCATTTTGTCTTTGCCAAGCAAAACGATTGGTCGATGAAAACGTTCAACCAATCGGCTGGCAACAATTCCAATCACACCGCGATGCCAATCGCCCACAAGAACAAACGCCGGATCGTGAACGGCGTCGAATTGTTCGTGAATTTGCTGTTCGGCTTCTTTGGCAATCCGTTTTTCCAACATTTTTCGCGATTCATTCAACTCGTTAATCTCTTTGGCAAGTTCCGCAGCACGTTTAGGATTGTTACCGATTAACAGCTCAACCGCTAATCCCGCTTGACCAAGACGACCGGCAGCGTTGAGACGCGGAACAAGTTGAAATGCCGCATATTCCGCATCAACCCGCGTTTTGCCTTCAACATACTTTGAAACAGCAAAAAGTTGTTTCAACCCCGCAGAAGATTTCGGCGAATAAAGATATTGCAAACCGCCCCGAACCAATGCACGGTTTTCATCCTGTAACGGTACTGCATCGGCAACCGTTCCCAATGCCGCCAAACCAAGCATTTCGGTAAGCCGTTCCCGAAATTGAGGCGAAACCGGTTTGCCGGGACCGTCGAAAGTGAGTTGCCCCAACGCCCACGCCACTTTCAACGCCACCGCCGAACCACAAAGCAACGGAAACGGATATTTTTCCGCAACCTCCATCTCTTTCGCCGTCAATGACTGAACCGAAACGCATTTTCCCGATAACCGAACAAGTTGCGGGTGAGCAATTGCGGCGGCGTTGGGAAGTTCTGCTCCCGGTGTGTGGTGATCGGTAATCAAAAGTTTGATACCGTGTTCAGTTGCCGTTTTTGCCTCTGCAATACTGGCAATACCGCAATCAACAGTTACAATTACGGCAACACCGCTTTGGGCTAATTTAACAACCGCTTCGGAATGAAGTCCGTATCCTTCGTCAAGCCGGCTCGGAACATAATAATCGACGTCAGCCCCCAAATCCTTGAGTGTTTGGCGGAGAATAACAATGCCGGTAATTCCATCAACATCGTAATCTCCATAAACCACAATTTTTTGCTTGCGGTTCACCGCATCCAGCAGATGTTCCGCAACTTCACGGCAACCGGGCAAAAGAAATGGATCACGTAAATGCTTTTTCAGATTGGTGTTAAGAAACGCCTGAACCGCCTCGCACGTCTTAATTCCGCGCGCAGTAAGCAAAACCGCAATCAAATCCGAAATTCGCGCAGAAATCGAAATTGACCGAGCTAATTCGTTATCGGACTGGCGGATGATCCAACGTTTAGACATGGATTCGGCATCAATTGAAACACAATTCAGTGCGTTATTATAGAACTTCTAAAAAATTAATTTTTAATGGATTGTAACTATTCAAATAGAATCGTTTCGTCAATAAATTTCATGAAATTATACTACTGAATATTACAAAATTATTTCAAACGTTTTACTTCGTTAAGCGAAAGCCCTAAGGCATCGACGATTGTTTTAAAATCGACGCCGCTACGTTTGAGTTTACGAGCCGCTTCAATTTTGTCTGTTCGTCGTTTTGCTTCGGCTTCGGCATTTCCTTCGGCACGCCCTTCAGCAAGTCCTTCAGCAAGTCCTTCGGCAAGTCCTTCGGCAAGTCCTTCGGCACGTCCTTCGGCGATCCATTTATCGACGAGTCCCATTTCTTTTAGGTGTTGTGTTAAGGTTTTCATATTTTTGGTCTCCATTAATTTTTGATAGGTTTCAAAATTGGTACCGACAACGACATCCCAAAATGCGGCAATGGCAGGATTATTGGGATGAATCATCATTTTTTCGGCGGTTACATGGTGTAATTGTTCAGAAGTTAACTCTCTGTTCAAACTGGTTAGGCAACGATTTTCGTTTTCGGGTAATTCACTGGAAACAATAATTTGGGTCGTGATCGGATTGTTTTGGACGAGATAAATACCTTGCTGAATTGTTTTGATACCGAAATACTGATCTAATTGGTTTAATAATTTTTTGGGATATTTTGTGATAACTATTGTAGCGGAGATCTTTTGAAAATCGAGCGGCTCAAAGGCGGCAGACAACCATGCGTAGGCTTGGATTTTACAATAATCATCAATGGATACCGAAACACTTGGACTTTTGTATTCGATAATATTATATTGTCGAAAGATGCGAGCAATATTTTTTTGAATTTCCACATCGTGTTTTTTTTTGACGATCACAACATCAATTTTAAACGGTTCACTGGTTAAGGGGTGTTCGTATTCAAATTCCAGAACATCGCGATAGTCATCGAGTTCGAGTTGGATGGCGCCGAAAAAAGCAGGATGCCAGGATGTGCGTTTTGTCATACTAGTAATTGCTCAGTAATTGCCCCATTGTGAGGCAATTACTGAATAGATACATTATTTTTATTTCGACATCAGCCGACTGAAATCAGTTTTGGTCAAAATAAAAATTAATTTTTAGAGGAGTTCTTATGGTTTTTATTTCTTTTTTTCGTTGTGAATGGTGTGTTTACGGAGTTTGGGGCAATATTTGCTGAGTTTTAATTTTTCGCCGCCCGGTTTTTTTCGGACGGTGTAATTGTATTCTCCGGTTTCTTCACAAACTAAAAACGCGGTTTCCGCTTTCTTTTTGCTTTTTTTTCCAGCCATTGTTCGGGTTCCTCAAACAGGTTTTGCACACCTGATCGTTAAAAATTGCCAAAAAATGAGTTTATTACAATTACCCCTGAAATTTCCGGTATTCCGACTGAATTTACGGACGATAGAACAAAACAACGGAATTTTCAAGCGTAATGAACACAATTCGCAAAAGTATAACCCAAAAAGTCAGAAATGGAAGGACGGGGACTTCAGAAAAAACAGAACAGAAGGGAACCTCTAAAATTCATTTTTAATCACAGAATTATTGTCTCAATTGCTCTAATGTC
>JAIRLW010000286.1 GCA_031259095.1 Planctomycetaceae bacterium
GCGGTCGAATCCAATGCTGTTTCAAATAGTTTCACACGCGAATCCGCCGGATTTTTCAAACGATATTTTTCGGCTTCTGACGCTAAAGCCTCTGTGAGCGGAGTACGAAGCAATATCCAATGTTTCAGGACATGTTTGTCCCATTCGTTTTTTTCCGCCTCCGTAAGTTTATCAAGAACATTGACTAACAACCAAGCATGGATTGCGGCGGACGGAGAAATACCACCGCCATTTAAAGAATACTCTCGTATTTCTTCAAATGGTCGGCTGAAATAATATTGGTTATGTGATGATTTTAGTGTTAAAATTTGACTCTTATTATTTTCGAATCGCCACCAATAACGGCAACCGGCGTCATACAAAAATGATTGCTTTTTTTGAGCGGAAGACAAAAATAATGTTTCCGATTTCGGTACAGAACCAGCCAATTCCTTTGCTTCTAAAAAACGTTTTTTATCGTGGAAGTCGTCCCAAGGAATCCATGTATAAGCATAAGACCCGGAAGATTTATAATACCAACATTGTTCCGGCGGACTCGTCCATTCCGGGACTTTCGCCTTTAATTCATCCACACGAATTTTCAACGGCGTTTGACCAAGATAAATACCATTACAGTAAACATTGCTGTTTTCGTAACGTCCAGAAGTGACGTGAATTATCCGTTTTTCCGGCGGTGTGTATTGTTCCAGATAACCGAAACAGCCCAGTAACGAGATACCGAAATACAGCGTTCCCGCAACAAAAACCGGCAGCCGCCATCGACCTTTCCAAAAAAGCCAAATTCCAAGCAAAAATGGAAATGTTGCCAAAGAGCAACAAAACCACGTAATCGGAATACCGCCTATTAACGATTGATCTATCCAAAATGAATCGCTCAAATGTATTAGTGAGGTGTAGATTAATATTCCGAGTGTAATAAATATCGGGAGAAAAACCGATAAAAGCATCAAGCGGAATACAAACGGCAGACGATTTGTTCGTTTCATAATTGTGTTGAAAAAAAATAATTGTTTTGAAATTAGGGAAATTAGGGACATTTAGGGACGATAGGGACATTTAGGGCATTAAGTTTGTAACACGCTATTGTTGTTATCTGCCAAAATCCCGCTGATCAATTACGAAATCATTAACTTTCAATTTCTTGATTATTATAACAATAAATTCCGAACCAAGGCGCAATGATTATTTGCAACAATGCCGGAATGCCGAAAATCAAATACAAATAAGGAACAAAAAACAAAGGAATACCGTAATTAGCATTCCAATTCATGAAAAACATTGCCAGTATCGCAATCACGGCAACTCCGTAAAGAATTAAAAAAACTGTTACCAATCGGCGCAGCCAAAGTGAAACACCGCGCAACCGAACCGGAGACCGGAAACGATTGGTGAGCATAAAATAAAGTGTCGTGTGATAAGTCAGCAGCGACGCAAAACTGTAACTCATCAAAACACGCAACTCCTCAAATCGAATCATCGGAAACCAACCATTCGCAAAAAGTCCTTGCTGTACACTTTGGCGAATACCAAACCCAATAACCGCCGCAAGAACAAGTCCTGTTGCGGTAATGACGCCAAGTCCGAACAGCCAACGGACAAGGAAAAAACGCGCCGGCGAATAGGAACGCGAAAACAGAAATGCCCGGACATTTCCATAATCCGCAAAACATCGCCACGACAAAAAGAATCCAAGTAAGGACGCAAGCAGCGTTATTACAAGATTAAAATAGGGTAACGGGTCTTGCCGGAACAAAACGTAACCAATTAAAATCAGAATAACCGGAACAATATACATCCCGGATTCACGAAACGACAACTTTAATATAATAGTGTTCATTTTTAGAGGTTAGGGGTTAAAGGTTAGGGATTAGGAGTTAAGGGTTAGGAGTTAGCGGTTATGGATTAGGAATTAGAAATTAGGGGAGAATTATCATCACAAAATTCCTTAATGTCCCCAATCTCTCTATCATTATTAACTACCAAAAATAATTCTTCGAGATTGAAACCTTCGGTTTCGGCGCTGATATTTTCGGGAAGTAATTGATAGAGACGGTTCATTTTTTCTTCCGTGTAATCTGTTACAATCCATTGAACAGCGTCTTTTTCTTGAACAATCCGAAGAGTTTGAAACAACTGTTGCGGTAATTCGCCGATAGTTTCTCCGCGTAACGAAATTCGTTTCACGGATTCTTTGAGCGAATCGAGTTCACCTTCGAGAATCCGTTGACCTTGCAATAAAATTGCAACACGATCAACAGTACGTTCAATATCGCCGAGAATATGCGAAGAAAAAAGAACGGTTTTATTTTCATTACAGGCGATATTCAATATTTCGGACAAAAAATGCCGACGCGATAACGTATCAAGTCCTGACGCCGGTTCGTCCATAATCAGCACGTCGGGATTCTGACACATTGCCAGAATAATACAAATTGCTCGGCGTTGTCCTTTCGACGATTCTTCGTAACGTTTACTCATTTTCAGGTTAAAGAGATTGAGTAATTTTTGAAGCAGTCCGTCGTCCCAATTCGGGTAAAGCGGTTTACAAAATCCGACGGCGTCTTCAATAGACATCCAATACGGAACTTGCATATTTTCCGAAATGTACGCAATTTGTTTCCGGGTTTTTTCGGAGAAGGCTGCCGGATTTTCGCCCAAAACCCGAATTTCACCGGAATCGGGTTTGAGGTGTGAGATTAACATTCGGATTGATGTTGTTTTTCCCGCTCCGTTGGCTCCAAGCAATCCGTAAACGGAACCTTGCGGAACAGCAAGATTCAAATGATTTACGGCAAACATTGTTTCTTTATCGTTGCCGAAAGATCGGCAAACGTCGTTCATCTCAATAATGTTCATTATTTGGTCTCCTGTTTGAGAATCTGATATTGTTGGTCAAGAATTGTTGAAATTTCCGCATATTCCAAACCAAATCGTAAACCTTCCACCAAAAACGCCAATGCCTGACGGTTTAATTCTGTTTGAATATATTCCGCTGAAAACGGCGTCGGCGTCTCCGAAACAAAAACACCAAGTCCGGGACGTTGTACCACAATTCCTTCTTTGGCTAACTGGGAGAAGATACGGTTTGTAGTGGTTGGATTGAGTTGCAGTTCCTTCGCCAAGACACGAATCGACGGCAATTTCTCACCGGGTTTGATCCTTTTTGTAACGATCAGCCGTTTAATTTGTAAAACCGCCTGTTGGTAAAGCGGCTGGCTGCTGTGGTAGTCAAGTTTGATTTTCATT
>JAIRLW010000297.1 GCA_031259095.1 Planctomycetaceae bacterium
GGCATAACGCCGCCAGAAGTAAAATCGTACGCTCCGGCTTTCCAAAATTTTGTTCGTCTGCAATGGTTGCCGCCGTATCGCAGGTCAACGCCGTATGCGTAAACGCATCGCCTTCGGGATGATAAACCGGATTTTGCGGAACATCAATCAATGCCGCCAGTTCTGGAAAACAACTCGCCCAACCGGTTGTTTTAAGCAGTTCTAAACCTTTGCCTGGAAATCGCCCTTTCACTGACCATTTTTCCCACTCTCCCCAAATGCGTTCAGCGGAAAGTGTTGCAAATTCAGGAAGAATACTTCGGCAAAACTCAACCGTGCGCGTTTCCATCTCAAACCCAAAACGCGATACAAATTGCATTCCGCGAAGAACCCGTAATGGGTCTTCACAAAACGACTCGGTCGGCGCACGAAGAATTTTACGCTCCAAATCGCTGATTCCGCCAAAGGGATCGTAAATCGAACCATCAAGACGTAATCCAATCGCGTTGATCGTGAAATCACGACGTGAAAAGGCAGTGTACAAGTCAAGATTCGGATCAGAAGAAATCGCAAAACCTTTGTGTCCAACTCCCAATTTGGATTCAGTACGCGGAATACTTAAATCAATTTCATTATCAATTTTGATTGTCCCGAAACTTTGACCAACAAGCCCAACTCGGAAAAAAGGTTTTAGTATGTTAAGAATTTTTTTATAAGTTAAGCCGTAAACCTCAATGTCAATGTCCTTTGAAGGAATTTTAAGGAAAAGATCGCGGACAAATCCGCCAACAAACAAACAATCGCTTGCTCCGCCCTCAAAAAGTAATTCAATAATACGACGAACTTTCGGCGTCGGCTGAAACATCGTTAATTAATTGGAGTTAAGGGAAGGTGTTAATGGATAGCAAGTCATGAAATAAAATCAACGGAACTCGACTGAAATCGACTGAAATCGAACAAGATAATCAGAAAATTTTTAATTGACGCTAAACAACTAAACGGTATAGAATGAAAAGTGGGTAAACCTTTCTTTGGAGTGTTTTGTCTCATTAGTCCCCATTGTCCCTAATATCACTAATATCCCTAATGTCCCTAAAAAGATTCCATGACCAATTTACTATCCACAACCGGTTGTTTCTCCGACGAAGATCATTCGGGTGAACAGATAAAAACTATCCTTCATTGGACAGGTTTTGGGATGTGGGTCTGGAATATTGCAACCGGCGTTTTCGACCTTGAACCGGAATTTATTGAGCGTTACGGCTACAAAGAAAACAACGCCGGAATGAACACAACAGCCGCCGCATGGCAATCATTGATTCAACCGGATGATCTTGTGTCGGCGGTTCAGGATTTGTTCCGCCACTCAAATAACCAAACCGGTTTTCACAGCAACACGTTTCGGCTTTGGGCAGAAAATGGACAATGGATTTATTTTCAGGTGTGCGGAGGTGTTACCGAACGCGACCGGAATGGGAAACCAATTCGGTTGAGCGGAATAATTCAGGATGTTACGGAGATCAAAAACGCGGAAAAAATGATTCAGCACCGCAATCGACTCCTCGAAGCCGCAAACGACGCCACAAAACTATTGCTCAATACAAACGATAACGATTTCGATAAACAACTCTGGAATGCTCTCGATATTTTAGGAAAAGCCGCCGCTGTTGATCGTATCTGCGTTTGGAAAAACAGCAACGAAAACGATAAAAAATATTACACCGCTCAAATCTACGAATGGTCGCCCACCGTGAAACCGGAACAAAATAATCAATTCACCACAAAAATTCCCTACGAAGAAACAATCCCCGAATGGAAAAAAATATTAGCGTCAGGAAATTGTATTAATAGTTTTGTCCGTCTGATGTCGCCGAAAGAACAAGCGCAACTTCGTCCGCGCGGAGTTGTTTCGATTCTGGTTGCGCCGATTCTTTTTAATGATGAATTTTGGGGAGTTATCGGATTCGACGACTGTCATCATGAACGAGTTTGGAATGAACTGGAAATCGAAGTGTTTAAATCTGCCGGCATGTTGATCGCCGCCGCCATTCAACGTCAAATGACCAACGACGCGCTCGAAAAGGAAGAAGAACTCTTGAAAATGGTGTTCGATAGCAGTCCGGCTGGAGTCATGATTACCACAAACGGGATTGTCCGATATATCAACCGTTTGTGCGAACAACTCTTAGGATTAAATGTCGGCGATCATATTGAGAAAATATACCTCGCACTGGATACGCGAGATAGTATTATCGAAGAAATAAAAAAAACTGGAAAACCCGCAAACCATAATATTTCTTTTCACTGCACCGACGGGGCAATCCACGATTTTATGACCACTTATCAAAATATCAATTACGATGGCGAACCAGCGCTTCTTTGTTGGGCGGTGGATATTTCCGATTTGAAAAAAACGGAAACGGAATTGTTGCTTGCCAAAGACGCCGCCGAAGTTGCCACTCACGCCAAAAGTGAATTTCTTGCCCGAATGAGTCACGAAATCCGCACGCCAATGAATGCGATTCTCGGAATGACCTATCTTTGCCTCCAAACAAAACTGACCGAAAAACAACGCGATTATCTCGTAAAAACTCAAACCGCAACCGTAAATCTGCTCGGAATTATTGACGATATTCTCGATTTCTCCAAAATTGAAGCGGGAAAAATCGAATTAGAAAATATTCCGTTCAGTTTGTCCGAAGTGGTGGACGGCGTGTTCGATCTGCTGGAACTCAAAGCACAAGAAAAAGAATTGAAACTGATATTCAACATTGAAAAAACGGTTCATAACAATTTGCAAGGTGATCCTCTTCGGTTGCGGCAAATTTTGCTGAATTTAACCAACAACGCTGTGAAATTTACGGAAAACGGGGAAATCCGTATTGAGATTAAACCGGCAACAGAGTCGGAAACGGTTCAGATTCCGTCGGAAACAATTCCGGCTCAGTCGGAAACAGTTCCGGTTCAGTCGGAAACAGTTCCGGTTCAGACGGGAACGGTTCCAGACAACAACAAAATCCGATTAGATTTTTCTGTTTGCGATACAGGGATTGGTTTGACGGCGGAACAGATTGACGGACTTTTCAAATCCTTTTCTCAAGCGGATGGTTCGACAACAAGGAAATACGGCGGAACCGGATTGGGGTTGGCGATTTCGAAAAATCTAGTTGAACTCATGGGCGGTTCCATTGATGTGAAAAGCGCGCCCGGCGAAGGAACGACTTTTCATTTCACCGCTGTGTTCAACAAAGTGGAAACAACTGTCGGTTCAACGTCTCATCCTGTTGATCTGGCGAATCATCGGATATTGTTTGTTGACAACGATGAATCGGTGTGTGAAGTGATCAGGGATTTCGCGTTTCCATTACACCTTTATCTTGAAACCGCTCATTCCGGTCAGGAAGCGTTGGAATTACTCGCGCAGGCAACCGCTGAACATGATCCGTTTGAACTGATCGTACTCGATTGGAAAATGCCGCGCATGGACGGTATTGAAACAATTCACCGGATTCGCGAGTCTAAAGAAATCGTTATTCCGCCTCAGATTCTGATGATTTCCGCTTATGATCTTTATGAATACCGACGACTAGCACAAAAACTTAATCTGGCAGGTTTTCTCGTCAAACCGATTCAACGGAAAACTTTTCTTGAAACATTAACCGCCGTGTTTGAAAAATCCGAGACCGCGATTAAAGAAAATGATAAAACAACAACAAATCACCTTCAAGGCGCCAAAGTTCTTTTAGTAGAAGACAACAAGGTTAATCAAATGGTAGCGGTGGAATTGCTGAAAATGTTTGGGCTTGAAGTGAGCATTGCCAATAACGGGGTTGAGGCAATCCATGCCGTAAAAACCCAAGATTTTGATTTAATTCTGATGGATATTCAGATGCCGGTGATGGACGGATTAACGGCAACGCGCGCAATCCGAAAACTTGGCAAAGCCGGTTTGGATAAATTACCCATTCTTGCGATGAGTGCGAATGCGATGGATACTGATTATCACAAAAGTCTCGAAGTCGGTATGAATGCTCACTTAACGAAACCTATAAATCCCGAAAAATTAAGACAAGCTCTCGAAGTATGGATTTCACGAAATCAATAAAGGAACTTCTAAAAACTTCGACTGAAATCGACCAAAATCGATTTTAGTCGAATTGGGTCGATTTCGGTCGATCAAAAACAAGTTTTTAGAAGTTCCCTATTTCATTATCCGCGACCATACTCGCCAATGTTTTACTCAAACGGGTTATAGATTCCTTGTTTGGCAACACTTCCTTCGTAGAAGCCATCGGCGTCGGGCGTCACCGGCGGATTGGCGTCCCAATCCCAAACACCTTCCGACGGCATATCGGTTTTGCCTTTTGCGACTGCGTCGTCCCATTTGACAATTTTTCCGGAAAACGCCGCATATCGACCAAGAACAGCGGTCATTGTCGAGTGTGCGCCGTACCAACCGTCATTCCGTTTGATGTTTTCACGGATATTTTTAGCATGAACTTTATGCTCATACGCAAATTGTCCGGCGTTAACGCCAGTGGTGAACAGTTCTTTACCGGACAGATCGTTAAGCCAACCTTTTCCGCCTGCTTCAGAACCGCCTGCGCCTTTGGTTCCGTGTACAAATTGATTAACCGCGTTGAAGGAGTTTGGAATATGACGACATTGGCTGAACATTTTGGAACCGTCGGCGAATGTAAATTCGACAAAGAAATGATCCCACGCCTGACCGTGTCGGTTACAATCCTTTTTGTTTTTCTGATACCATTCGTCCCACGCGGCGCGATCTGCGAATGGCGGGGCGGTTCGGCGCAATGCTTCCGAACAAGCCTGATTCTGACGACCGCCCATCGCGTTGGCTTCCACCGGATGACACATAATATCGCCTTTACTGTGCATCCAAAGTCCCATATCAAGATTGTGGACGTGCTGTTCCGTGATATTGTCGCCGCAAAGCCAAACGAAGTGATACCAATTTTTCATCTGGAACGACATTTCACTTTCACCGGGAGAACGATGTCGGCACCAAATACCGCCGCCGTTCCAATAAACCCGCGTGAACGAAATATCACCGATCAAACCTTCGTGAATTTTGCCAATCCAGTTTTGAAAACCTTGATCGTAACGGCGTTGCAGTCCGACGGTTACTTTAAGATTTTTTTCATCGGCAATCTTGTTTGATTCGATAAGACTACGAAATCCGGCGGCATCAACACACAGCGGTTTCTCCATAAAAACGTGAACGCCTTTTTCGACGGCATAACGATAATGGAGTGGACGAAAACCGGGTGTGGTGGCAATCAGCACCTGATCGCCGGGGCTAAGACAATCGATTGCCTTTTTGAAACCGTCGAAACCGCTGAAAACTCGTTCTTGCGGCAGATCAATTTTTCCTTTGTATTTATCTTCGCCTTCTTTCTGCAATGCGTCGCCTTGACGTTTTGCGTTATCGGCGAAGGCGTCGGCGATGGCGACCAGTTTGACATTATCGCCGACGTCCAATCGTTGACGGATTGCGCCGCTACCCCGACCGCCGCAACCGACAAGGGCAAGTTTAATTTGATCATCTCCGGCGGCATACGCGCTGCGTCCTACTGAAAGTCCGCTTGCCAGAGTTGCTCCGGCGGCTAAGATGCCGGACGTTTTGAGAAAATCACGTCTCGATGTTTGGGTCTTTTTCTGCATACTAAATCTCCTTTGTTGCAAAAAATATGTTTTACGTCCACGATGGACTACATGCCGTGAATAAATTCACAACGGAAGATCAAAGTATAACCATTCACAAAAAACTCTGCAACAAGTCTAAAAAAAAAAACTACAACCAAAAATAAAGTTTGTCCAGATAAGGTAGGCGATAGCCGACTTGCCTCTGTGTTCGAACGGAAATCGAATAACCCAATCAACCGTTGCAACTTTTGGCAAAAGGTCGCCTGCCTCTTGTATGTTCGTTATAAGTCTTTGTACTGCAAGGACTTGTGAAAACATATAAGCGGTTGTTCACGGACCCGTTCACTCCTCAAAACGGCGTTGTTCACCAGGAGCAAGAAATGTTGCTAAAGTCTTGATTATAAACAGGTTATGAAATATTTCAATACGAAACGAAATTATTCTTTGATTGGTACAATGAATATCGACCATATATGACACTCAATGGCAAAACGCCTAATGAAGTTTATTATCATCGTTATGCCGCCAATGCAAAACCTCGAATTGAAACACGACCAAAAGTTAAACACTCAACTCCATGTGCTAAACCAAGAATGTGCATTGCCGGTAAAAATGGAACAAAAATAAAACTTCGTCTTGAATTTCTCGAAGGTCGGTTATATCTGCCAATCATTCATATTGAGCGAATCTAATTGATCTTGTAAACCTGATTATCAATGATCAATCTGTAGTCATTGTATGCGCAAAACATAATTTTTGAACAATTTTGTCGTTTTTTGAATATTATCGAATCGATAATTAACTCCATTTCTGGTGACGGTCTCTAAAATTCATCTCAAATCAAGCAATTGTATCAATAATTTTAAGTCATTTCTTATTTATTGGATAAACGCAGTCATTTAAATTTTCTGAATAAACGTAATTGAGTTGACGACAAGGACAATTGTTATCACATGGACCCTGACATTCACATGAAAATTTATTAAGATTTATACGAACAAAATTATCTTGTTTCCAATGCGGTCTACCCGGCTGATTTTTTATTCTCTTTAAATCCCAGCCAAAGGCATTATCTTTTTCAGATAGTTTTGTATTAACGCCACCAGGTTCGACAAAAATAAATGCGCTTTCCATGCCAAAATAAATCATCCACTGAAAAGTATCATCCAGCACGGTTAATGTTTCGAATCCACCGGTAAAATAACACCAAACGATTGAACAAAAATCTTGCCATTTAGTAGTTGCACACCAATTCGGAATTCCTAAATCACCTGGTCTTTTTAACAAATACACCTCTTCATGTGGTAAGATGGGAAGTGGAAGATCAGACAACCATTTTTCTACAAAACATTTCACTTTTTCTGAATTTTTCTTGTTATCAAAGACAATACTTGTACTCGCATGAAAAATTTTCGGGTTAAAAGGATAAGGAGAAAAATTGTAAGGAATGTAATCTAATAATGTACTTTTTATGGAATTACCCTTAATAAACCTGACATGTAATAACAAGTATTTTTTGGTTTCATCAGAAACATTATATGGTAATAATCTCGATCAAATTATCGTTGCTAAAATCTTGGTTTGTATAACTTGTAACTACCATAATTGGTTTCTCCTGTAAAAGTTTTTATAGGTATTTTTAATGTTTGATTTCAGTAAAAAATTTGTTCATAAGTTTCTATTTTTTCAACAATAAAAAATTGGTAAAACTGAATTTTTAGAAGTACCTTTACGTCTGCTCTTTCCTAAAAATTGATTACTTATTTGCTCTTTATGTGAGGTCGTTCCTCATGATATAAACGTGATATTGTTTTTTCAATAACTAATCCCGTTTTAACGCATGAGGCGACCCATGAAAAATACAAAATGCCGACGTAAACGTCACAATTCCCATCGTTCTGTTCACAAAAAACGTATTCAACAACAAGGTCCTTGTTGCCGTAAACAA
>JAIRLW010000348.1 GCA_031259095.1 Planctomycetaceae bacterium
GGAACGTCCGCGCATTCGTTCCGGTCATCTTGAAATGTCGGCGACGAATCCATCGACCGAAATGATCGAAATGATTGTCGCCTCCCGCGCCATCGAAACAAACGTCAAAATGATGCACACCCAAGACGAAGCAACAGCCGGACTCATCAGTCGTGTTTTACGGGTTGCCTAATATTTAGGGCATCTCTAAAAATTCTTTTTTGTCCACGAATTGACACGAATGATTACGAAAAATAATAAAAAATTCGTATTTAATTTGTGAAAATTCATGTGGATAAAATTTCTTTGTGAACTTTGTATCTTTGCGGGAAATACTCATGGGAACTTCTAAAAACTCGTTTTTTGATCGACTAAATTCGACCGAAATCGACCGAAATCGACTAAAATTGATTTCGGTCGATTTCAGCCGAGGTTTTTAGAAGTTACCTCCTTCTTAAAAAATATATCTTTAGAGGTTCCCAAGAGAAGTATCTCTTATCAAGGACTTGTTTTTTCGTCTGAAAACAGTAAAATAATGAACAATCTTGTGCTATTTTGAATTTGACGTTCTTGATTTTTGAAACGTCAAATTATTTTTGTTTATTTGTTTACTTGAATCTTTCATAGGAACGTGTTTTATGTCAAAGAAAAATCGAGTTATTGTATCGGGTGAAAATATCGAGGTTGTTTCGGACAACACCGAAACGAAAACCAACAAGATTGAAATAAAAAACAGTAAAAACAACAATCGGCGTGATTTTATCAAGATTGCGGTTGCTTCCGGTTTGGGTGTTTGTGCGATTGGAACGCCGATTTGTGCCGGAACTCGAATGGTTCTCACTCCGGTGTTTCAGGAAAGTCAAGCCGGTCAGTTTTATCCGCTTGCCGCTGTCGAAACGTTGACAGAAAAACCACAGAAATTCGCAATCGTTGACAATAAACGTGACGCATGGACAACGTTACCGAATCAAAAAATCGGTTCTCTTTTTGTGCGAAAAGTGGGAGATAACGTGAGTGCGTTCCATTCGCTCTGTCCTCACGCCGGTTGTATGATTCAAATCGGTACGAAAAAAAATCCGCAAACCGGAAACGACGAGGAAATGTTCTATTGTCCTTGCCACGCCGCCCATTTCGATCTCAACGGCAAACGACTTGACGGTGTTTCGCCCCGCGATCTTGATTCGTTGGAAGTTAAAATTGAAAACGGTAAAGTCTTTGTTAAATTTGAAAATTTTACATTCGGTATTGCCGAAAAACGTGTCTGATCATTAAATACATAGAATCTCTAAAGGCAACTTCTAAAAACTTGTTTTTTAATCGACTGAAATCGACTAAAATCGATTTTGGGCGATTTCAGTCGAAGTTTTTAGAAATTCCCTAAAAATATATTGAGCGATGTTAAAACCATACAATTTAATTTTTCCGCACAAAATTATTTTTGGAGTTGGCAGCCGGCGTGAGATTGGGATTCTGGCAAAACCATTTGGTGATCGGGCAATTCTGATTATTGGTTCACGGACATTGGAAAAATTGGGAATGATTCGCCAACTCATTACCGATCTCGAAACATCGGGCATTTCGATTTTGAGTACAGAAACGATTTCACACGAACCGGAAACGATTGATGTTGATCGTCTTATTGATCGGTTACGAAATTTGTTATTGCCGCATGATTTTGTTGTTGCGATTGGCGGCGGGGCGGCGCTTGATCTTGGTAAAGCGTCGGCGGCCTTGTTGCCGCAAACTCATCATGCTCCGGTTCAGGATTATCTTGAAGGAATTGGTCGCGGATTGAAACTTGAATCTGATCCGTTGCCGCTCCTTGCTATTCCGACCACAGCGGGAACCGGCGCCGAAGCAACCAAAAACGCGGTTATTTCGTCTTATCATCCGCCGTTCAAAAAAAGTCTCCGCGATGACCGGATGATGCCGCGTCTTGCGTTGATTGATCCTGAATTATCGTTGCATTGTTCGCCGAAGGCGACGGCGGAATCGGGCATGGACGCGCTAACGCAACTTTTTGAAAGTTATGTTAGTCGCCGTCATCAACCTGTTACGGACGCATTGATAGAACAAGGATTGCCGTTGGCTTTTGAGGCGTTACCGAAACTTGTCCGTCAACCGAATGATTTGGAATCCCGCAGCAAAATTGCTCATGCCGCATTGCTTTCGGGAATGGCGTTAGCCAATGCGGGACTTGGGATGGCGCACGGAATTGCTCCGTCACTCGGCGTTCATTGCCGGATTCCGCATGGAGCGGCTTGTGCGTTGATGTTGCCTTCCACACTTCGTACAAACGCCGAAGTTTGTTCTGACCGTTACGCACGGCTTGCCCGATTATTGTTGCGAATTGACTCGACCGTATCGAATGATATTGCAACGGAAAAATTGATCAATAAGGTCGAAGAGCTTTGCGGTTTACTTGGAGTTCCTCGCCGCCTTTCCGATCTTAATATTGCCTCGTCCATGATTCCCGATCTGGCAAGAGATTCCAAAGGAACCAGTATGTCCGGCAATCCCAAAGAACTCTCAACTGAAGAAATCGCATCGGTGTTACGGAATATTTTGTAATAATTTTCTGCGAATATCTCATGCAACAATTTGTTTCGTTAAAAAAATACTGATTATTTCACATTTTGTGGGAATATTATTTGTGTCAAAAATCCGGAGGCAGGCGATCCTTTCTCCTGAAAGGTTGCGCCGGTTGAGATTTACTCGATACCAGAAGGTTTGCCTCTCCTACGGCGTATTGATTCCGTAATAGAATAATTAGGATAGGCATACCGATTGGTATCAATTAATACTCAACCGGCGCGACCCTTCGGGAGAAGGGATCGCCTGCTTTTGGCTGCGGTTATGTTACAATTAAAATAGACCGTTACATTAGGACGTAACCGTTCAATGTATATTCCCTATTGAATTGGCGTTGCGGGTATTCCGGTTGCTTGTTTGGTTGTTTCCGTTTCACGAATTGCTTTTTCGATTTCGGGATTCCGCGACTCGTTAGTCAAATAATTGTCGATTGCCGCCTGATTAAATAAATTTTCATAATATTTGGTAATCACAATATTTTGTTTCTTTTCAAAAATATCCGCAACAAGATCGGCTTTTACCTCATCAATATTGGTAATACTTGGTTCTTCATAACCAAGACAGTACAGAATCACCCAATTTTCGTCCACCTGAATGATTTGCGATAATTCATTGGGTAACAATCCAAACGCTTCATTTTCCAAAGCCGGTTGTCCGCTGTAACGGCTGATCGGCGGAATCATTCCTTTGGCGATACGGCTTTCCGGACTCATTGAATATTTTTCGGCTAAATTGGCGAAATTTTCTGGAGTTTTGTTACGGTTTGCCATTTCCCAGACTTCCTGCGCCCGGCGTTGATCTTTCGGGTCAAACACAATGGCAAGACAACGAACCTTTTTACCAAAATTCGATTCAAAACCACGTTGAATATCTTCTTCGGTTACCTGAACAAAAGGATGCGAAAGCCGTTTAAGCGCAAGAACAGGCCAAACAGTATTTGTACGGTAAACACTGGGACTCATCCGGCTTTCTTCTGTTTTCATTTTCATCCACAATTCAATATTCGGTGAACCGTCTTGGCGTAACGGAAGATATTTAATTGCCATTTCACGGATTTCACGATCAATATCGGCGTCGGTAATCACAATGTTTTGTTTCCGACAAGCCTGTTCGACAAGCAGTTTACTAATCATATCGTTCAAAACAGGTTTACCGTAACGTTTTAAACAAGCATCCGCAAGATATTTCTGACTAATATTCTGATTGTTGACAATGGCGGCAACACCGGGAACTTGCGTCATTCGCGCCGGATTACCAAAAATAACGTCAATTCGGGAACGGTGTTGAAGTTCACGGAACACCTCTTCCGCCGCCGATCGCGTTTTCAGATCACGAATTTTTGCAACCAATTGTTCCCGAACTTTTTCCTTATCGACATTTTGCGGTTGTAAATGTTGTTCGCAACGGAAAATCAAAAACTGTCCCGCAGGCCATTCCACAATCGGTGAAATTTCTCCCGGTTTCAGAGCAAACACAATTTTTTCAATCTCTGGATTCGTGGAACCGTGACGGATCGGATGAATAAATCCGCCGTAAGGTTGACTTGCCGGATCGAGTGAACGGTTTTTCGCAACAGAAGGAAACGAATCGGGATTAGCATTGAGTTCACTCCAAACCTTTTCCGCGTCTTTACGTGAACCCAATACGATTTGACGTACCTGAACCGCCGGTCCGTATCGGGCGTTCATTTCGCGTTGAATTTCTTCTTCGGTAATATTCATGCGGGAACCCGCCAGTTTACCAATAGCAAGAATAGGTCGGATAATATCCTCCATATAGGCTTCCGGCGTCATGCCGCGTTCTTTTTCCAGCAGATCAAGCCATTCCTCCGTCGAAAACTTAAACGCCTTCGCCATCCGTTCCACTTCGTTGTTGATTTCCTGCTGAGTAACAGTAATATTCAACCGGGAACATTCAATTTGAATCAAAAACTTTTTGACCAAATCTTTTAATTCTTCCGCACCGTGTAGTCGGAGACATTCGGCGGCAAGATCGGTTTTCATAATCTTATCGCCGTTGACTTCGGCAACAACTTCCGGTATGGCAAGAACCGCTGGTAACGGCTCAGTTTGTGCTTCCGCTCGTTCACTCACTAAAAAATTTAACAACAACATGAGTAAACAAAAGGATGTTCCAACAAAGAATAAACAGGTTTTTCTCATGATTTTCCTCTTGAAAAAAATTAACATTCTAAAGAGTTGCAGTTTTATGTTCGGATGATTATTTAATCGAAACCAATTAAAAAATTCAGTGAATCATAGAAATTCCCCGAAAACCTGTCAAGACGAATTTTTCTGATTATTATTTGAGGGACTTTAGGGAAAAATAATTCTGTGATTAAAAACAAATTTTTGAACGACCGAAATCGACTAAAATCGATTTTAGTCGATTTCGGTCGATTTCGGTCGATTTTAGTTGGGGAGAAGAAATAAGTTTTTAGGTAATATATCAGTGGCATTTTTATTTTTTGATCAAATTTATGATATTTTTCCTACGCCCTGAAAGGGCAATCTAAGCCAGCCCTACCCAACGGGTAGGGTTCAAAGTCCCCACCACCGTTTCGCCCTGAAAGGGCAACATAACCGTTTGATTCACAAGATATATTGCCCTTTCAGGGCGACCTTATTGGGGGTTCTAACCCGCCGCGTTGCGGCGGGCTGGCTTATGTTGCCCTTTCAG
>JAIRLW010000461.1 GCA_031259095.1 Planctomycetaceae bacterium
GAAGCCGCGCGAAGAATGCAATGTACCAACAATCTGAAACAAATCGGACTTGGTGTTCATAATTTCCATGATACCAGAACCGTTTTGCCACCATCAATTATCAGTTATTACCGTATGAGTATCTTCCCGTTGCTCTATCCTTACACGGAACAAACAACAGCATTTGATCTCATTGTTAATTCGCCCAATTCGGCTGGCGATAAGACGGATAAAAAAACCGTTACCGGAACTGGTCTTTGGCTTGCATCATACAGCGGTTCTCCCTGTCTAACAGAAGAAGAACGTAAAGGAATCGGTTCAATCAAAACGTTTCATTGCCCTTCAGTTCGATCCGGTTATTGTGCTTATGATGCCAATCCTAATAATGCTCATACTGGTCCACAAACGGATTATGCTTTTGTTGGTTGTCGAGGTGACGGCAGTGTTAATTGGTGGGAATACGCAGGAACTGCGGAAAGTGCGACAGGAGTTAGCAATGCCGCTAATTTACGTAGTCCATTTCGGATTTCCATACTCGAAAATTACACCACAAGTCCTTCGTATGGTGCTTTTACATCATGGCAACCACGTGACACTATGGCTTACTGGCAAGATGGCTCAACCAATCAACTTTTATTTGGCGAAAAACATTTTCCGGTTCGTCCCGGAGTCGATTATCCCGCCGGAAAAGGGGAAGACAGTAGTAGGGGTGACAATACTTATCTAACTGCTCGGTCTGCCGGAGGAGGCGTTGTTTTTACAACACGAACCTTTGACGATACCGGAAGCGGTTTACGCCACATTGCCCGAAGTCGTGATGATCCTACAACAACACAAGATAACGGCGTTTCCTATTTTGGCTCTGCTCATTCAGGTGTGTGTAATTTTCTGATCGGTGATGGTTCTATTCGGAGTGTCAGCACAACAACTTCAGCATCACTATTGCGCAATCTAGCCGACGTACAAGATGGAAATCCTGTTTCGTTGCCATAACATTCAACAGAGAAATGTTAATCATGAATTTTATTTTTCAATGAAGTTTTGAAGTATTCAGTCCCGCAGGGACAAGAGGTGCATAACCGTAGGTGAAGTGAAACGCAGCCTACGGTTATCTCCCCTTGCGGGGTTAAAGATTGAAAAACAAAAATTCTACTGAAATATTACCATTTTATAAACTTTATATTAATAGTTGCAATAAAAAAATTAAGGAGATTTTTTCATGACAAATTTTAGATACACGAAAAATATTGTTCTTGTGATGTTCTTTTTGTTTCTGACGGGTTTCAGCAGTTGCGGCAGCGGCAATGTGAAATTCGGCGGCAAAATAACATTTGAAGACGGAAGTCCTTTAACAGCAGGAGTTATTATTTTCGATAACGGTGTAACGATGTCCAGCGCGATAATTCAACCGGACGGAACTTTTACCGTTGGAACAACCCGTGAAAATGACGGGATTCCTCCGGGAACTTATCGCGTCAGTATTACAGGGGCGGTTGAACCGCTCGATAACCCAGAGGGGATTTTTCCCGCTCCAACACGCCCATTGATTCACTCAAAACTGACCAATCCCGAAACTTCAGGGCTGACCGTAACGATTGATCAATCACCGCAACCTTATAATATAGTAGTACAACCACCTGAGTAATTGTTTATATTTTTACCCCGTCGCGGCGTAGCCGCAATCAAAGTATAGCAGGCGAGAGTTTAGAAACGGTTATTGACTTCATGATGAAAAACAGTATTATTCTCTCTTGCTGGACACATTGTTCTTTCTCCCGTTCTTGACTCCTGTTTCCTGAAAAATGGAATGGTTATGTCCTATAAGTCATTTTCAGGAAAGAAATTGTGTCAGTCAAAAGACGTTCCCAAAATTACAAACAACTTTTTTACCAGACGACAAAGGAGAACCTAAAATGTTATGGAACAACAAATTTCAAAAAATCTGCTTTGTTCTTTTTGTTTTTATTTTCGGCATTTCTTTTAGTATTGCCTGGTCGGAGAAACAGCGGAGTGCATTGGAAGAATGGATGTTTCCGCCGATTGATTACCAAAATGTCCGGGAAGGAACCACCATTGATCCGCGGATGAAAACCGCTTTGGAAGAAATGCGCAAAGTACTCGGTAAAACAAAAGATACTTTACTGAAACATTGGCCGGATAATTCAGCACCTATTTATTATCAGTATCAGCAGAAATTTCACTATTGGCAGTCCTGTACCGTGCAGTTTGTTGCTCTCCTTCGGGAAGCGGGATTGGATGTTTCCGCTGAAAAGATGTTGGATACCTACCCGGACAATGCGTCGGAATTTCGTTCCCGATTGTCGGTTTTAGATATGAAACAGAAAAAAGTAACCAACCCAGACGGAGATAGATTGTTGTATATTATCAATCTGTTACAGCAAAAGATCGATGACCACAGCATCACGTTTCCAATCACAAGCGGCAAAACGCGATACCGACGGTTTTCCGGACTCAATGCGCTTTCCAGCATTGTTCTGTCTGATGAACCGACACCAGCGGAAACGCCCCGATCATTCAAGACGTATAAAGAGTGGACAACGGCGTTGCTGGAAGAATATCCGGTAGAAAAACAAGACGTTTTGAACAAACTGAAAATATTGTCCGACAGAAATAGTTATCCTTCCGGCACAGAACTTATTCCGTATGCCCTGCTCTTATCCGCCATGGGATTTCAGACGGAAGCGATCCAAACGATTCAAAAAACCAAAGAAGCGGCACAAAATTACATTCAAAAGCAATTGCAACAAGATCGATATAAACTCAAAAAAAACTTGATTCGGAGTACGCATACTTGGAATCAGATTATTGCCGCCTACATCCTTATCGGCGAATATCAATCGGCAATAAAAATGCTTGAAGAGTGCAAGGAAACATTCATTGAACTGTATGTTGCCAGCGAGAGTCATTCTTCATG
>JAIRLW010000535.1 GCA_031259095.1 Planctomycetaceae bacterium
GACCTTAGTAAACAAACAATATGGGAATTAATTTGTACGGAAGCGATAGACACAGAATATTCTCATGCGTATTACACAAGGGTTTATGAAGAAATATTGAAACGCGGTATTTCAGTTGACGAATTAGAAAGGGCAAGACAATTTATGCAGTTAACGGCTGGTTGGTTAAATTTTGAGTTAATGGTATGGGATTGGATAAGTTTAGACGAAAATGATATAAAAAAAGCAATTGATCTGCAATTTGAAAAACATCTTATAACAAAAAATAAAAAAGAAATAATGTATAAATATATCGATAAAATAAAAGAACTTGAAAAAGAATCTAAACACAAATAAAAAATCGCTAATATTCGTTTTAACAAAATTTTAGGAAAGGAAAAAATTATGATGGATACATTAACTATTTTAGAATCCGTGAACGCATTACCGACAGAGCAACGGATTTTTATTGCGGAACGGATAGTACATTCAATTCGCAAGCAAGATAAAAAAACGGTCATTAAAAGAGGTTAAAATGGAAATACCAAATATTCCACTGATAGATTACAACATTTACTAAAGAATGATTATCATACGAAACATTATTTTCCTTGTTTTTTTTCTGTACGGCGGATCGTTTATTGTTGCGCAGCAACTGATTCAGCCGGGCGGACTGGCGGTGTTGCCGATGGACGCGATGCATTCGCCGCGTATCAATTTTTTGAAAACACCTTGGGGAAAAGAGGTTTCTCCAAATAATGTTCATCCCGAATATCCAAGACCAAATTTGGTACGGAAAAATTGGTTGAACCTGAACGGTCTCTGGGATTGGAAAGACGGCAACCGATCCATTTTACGAAACGATACTGATCCTAATCGTTACGGCGGACAAATTCTTGTTCCGTTTCCTGCCGGATCAACCCTTTCAGGAGTCGGCGGTGTTTGGGAACGAATGGTGTATCGCCGGTTTTTCACCATTCCCGAAGAATGGTCGAAAGAAGATCGGATTATTCTTCATTTTGGCGGAGTGGATTGGGAAACCGTTGTTTGGGTTAATGGTCGCCGGGTTGGAACTCATCGCGGCGGTTATGACGATTTTTCGTTCGATATTACGGATTATCTCAAAAATACTCAGGCTGGCGCGAATGAATTAGTTGTTCAGGTTTTCGATCCGACCGATCACGGGAAACAGCCGCGCGGTAAACAGTCAACCAATCCGTCGGGAATTTGGTATTCGCCGGTTTCAGGAATCTGGCAAACAGTTTGGCTTGAACCGGTTCCGGCGGATTATTTACGTAACGTCCGTTTTCTGCCGGATTACGAAACGGGAATTGTAACAATTTTTCCCGTTGTCGATAAACCGCGAAAAGATTTAACCGTAACAGCCGAAGCGTTTGACGGGGACGAAACGGTTGCGGAAGCATTCGGCGGAAGCGAAGGACCGCTCTTAATGCGTTTCGATAAAAACACGTTAAAATCATGGTCGCCGGAATCGCCGTATCTTTATCAATTCCGTATCCGGCTTCTTGATAAAGATGTTCCGATTGATCAAGTCGGCAGTTATTGCGCGTTTCGAAAAATAGATATTGCACAAGATCGTCAGGGGTTTTCCCGAATCCGTCTGAACGGTAAAACCTTGTTTCAAATGGGAGTGATCGATCAGGGATATTGGCCCGATGGTCTATACACTGCGCCGTCGGATGATGCGGTTCGTATGGATATTCGTGTTGCAAAATCGCTTGGGTTTAACGTGATTCGTAAACATCTTAAAATTGAACCGGCACGTTGGTATTATTGGTGTGATCGGTGGGGAATGCTGGTCTGGCAGGATATGCCTTGCGGTGAAAACCGAACGCCCGACGCCCAAAACCAATTTCAAGAAGAGTTGACAAAAATGATCCAATCGCTTTCGGCTCATCCGTCGGTTGTTCTCTGGACAATTTTCAACGAAGGAGCCGGACAGCATCATACTGAAAAATATGTCGAAATGGTTAGTAAACTGGACCCATCACGGCTCGTGAATGGGGCAGGCGGTTGGATTGACGCCGGAGTAGGACATTTGAACGATTCCCATAAATTCCCAGGTCCTGAAATGCCTAAACCCAATCCGCGGCGTGTTTCAGTGATTGGTTCTTTCGGCGGATTCACTTTGGTTCCACCCGCAAAAAATCTCTGGACGTCCGACACTTGGGGATTCCAACATGTTTCCGATTCCGAAACATTATTCAAACGTTATCAAATGTTACATGAAGAGTTGCGGTATTTGATTCGGGAACAAGGACTTGCCGGAGCGGTTTTTCATCAACTCGTTGATGTGGAATCCGAATGTAACGGATTGACCAGTTATGACCGTGTCCTGTTGAAAATTCCAATGGAAGAATTGGAAAAAATTAACCGCGAAACGATTCGTATCGGTAACGGTTTTTAACGAAGGGTTTGGGACTGGTGGTTTGGGGCGCAAGCGGAATTATTAGTGTAAAGATTATTTGTCCCATTTGTCCCCAATGTCCCTTATGTCCCTAAAATTCACCGCGAAGAG
>JAIRLW010000563.1 GCA_031259095.1 Planctomycetaceae bacterium
AGATATTATTACAAATGATCCGGTTTTTTTACAATATTTTTGACAAAACCCGAAACGAAACTCACGCCTTGACCATCGACCAAGAAGACGAACTAAATAACTTAAATAACCTAAACAATGTTATCGCCAACGAAAATCACACTGTTAACGAAAACCGCAATGCTGCTGTTGCTATTACTATTACTAAAAATGTTTCAAACCAAACTCGCGCTGTTTCCCGAAGCGATCTTTTTCGTTCTTCAAAATCTCAACCGCACGCCAAACCGCACGAAGTGATTCAGGATAATACTGTTAATGTTAATACTGATGATGATACTGTTAATACTGACCATGTTGATTTTGTCGATAACGATGATTCATTTTCTTTTGAAGAAGCAGCAGAATACCAGTTTCCTACCACAGATTTACTGACATTGCCGGAGCCGTTTGACCATGAAGAATATCTTGAAACGGTTCATCAGCAAGCGGTGATGCTTGAAAAAGCGTTTGCTGATTTTAAAACACAGGTTCAGGTGGTTGATATTCAGACAGGACCGGTTATTTCACAATTTGAACTGAAATTAGCCAAAGGGCTTCGGCTCAATTCCATTCAACGGCTTTCCGATGATTTAGCGATTGCAATGAAGGTTCCGAGTGTTCGGATTGTTGCGCCGATTCCGGGTAAAAATACGGTTGGGGTGGAGTTGCCGAATGAACATCGGCAAACGGTTCGGATTCGTGAAGTGATAGAATTACGCCCGGATGCAGAGGAAAAATATAATATTCCCATTTATCTTGGTAAAGATGTTTCCGGTCAGCCTATGGTTATTGATTTAACCAAGTTGCCGCATCTTTTGATTGCCGGACGAACCGGAACCGGAAAAAGCGTTTGTCTTAACTCGATTATTGTGTCTATTTTAATGACGCGAAGTCCCGAACAGGTTCGGATGTTAATGATTGACCCGAAAATGGTGGAACTCAGTCCGTATAAAACAATTCCGCATTTGATTCATCCGGTTGTTACCGATATGCGGCGAGCCGAAGCGATTCTTGCGTGGGCAGTCGAAAAAATGGAAGAACGTTATCAATTACTGGCGTCCGCCGGTGTACGGCAAATCAGTGAATACAATAAACTGACGGAAGACGAATTACGTTGCCGGATGAAAATGATCGACGCTCCCGAAGAAGAATGGGAAGAAGTTCCCAAGTCCATGCCGTATTTGGTGATTATCGCCGACGAAATGGCAGACTTGATGATGATGGCGGCAAAAGAAGTTGAAACGCATATTATTCGGCTTGCACAAAAAAGTCGGGCAGTGGGAATCCATCTCGTGTTGGCAACTCAAAAACCAACTGTTGATATTGTTACCGGACTTATCAAATCGAATTTGCCCGCAAGAATTGCGTTTGGCGTGGCAACTCGAACCGACAGTTTAGTTGTTTTAGACCGAATCGGCGCGGAACGGTTACTCGGCAACGGCGATATGCTTTTTCTGCAGCCGGGAACAAGTCAAGTGATTCGCGGTCAGGGAACTTATGTCAGTGATTCGGAAATTGAATCTATTATTGAGTTAATCGGAACAGATGATCCTGATTTCATCGAAGAACTTGTTGCGATTGATCTGGACGCAGACGATTCCTCAACAGCAAACAATTCCGATTTTAATGACGGTGTTGATACAATTCAACGTGATGAATTGTATCAACAAGCGGTTGAGTTTATCATTCAACAAGGGCGCGGTTCTTTGTCGCTGCTCCAACGCCGTTTCAGTGTCGGGTACGGACGCGCGGCGCGAATAATTGAATTTATGGCGGAAGACGGTATTGTCGGACCCTACAACGGTTCAAAACCGCGCGAAGTCATTATGACGCTCAGTGAATGGAAACGACGCCGATCCGCCGGAATAACTAGAAATACTTCGGCAATTCCAAAAAAATCAAATCCGGTATTACGTCAGGCTCCGCCGGAAATTGCCGGCGAAACACGTTACCGCCCAAAATATTCGGAATCAGAATGGGATGAAATTGATGACGAATATGTTGAAGTTGATGAATTTGAAATGGTTTAACTTGGGATGCATCGTTTGGGATTGGAAGTTAAGAACTATTTGGGACAAATATGATAATTCAACCACAAACACACACTATGGATAATTTACATTGTGAAATCGACGCAATTCGTCAACGATTAGGTAAAAAACTCCTGATTCTTGGGCATCATTATCAGCGGGAAGAAATCGTTGCGCATACCGATATGCAGGGCGACAGTTTCCAACTCAGCGTTGCGGCGGCACAAAATGTTGATTGTGAGACAATTATTTTTTGCGGCGTCCATTTTATGGCGGAAACAGCGGACATTTTGGCCAATAGTCCCGAAAATCTCGCAAAACGTGATGGTCGTCGTGTTGATGTGGTGTTGCCTGACCTTGACGCCGGTTGTTCGATGGCGGAAATGGCAACTCGGCAAGATGTTGAATCTTGCTGGAATTCCTTAACCACTCTGTTTGAAGAGAATGAAATTGTTCCGGTAACTTACGTTAATTCCACCGCGGAGTTGAAAGCGTTTTGCGGACAACACAACGGATTCGCCTGCACTTCCACGAACGCAAAAGCGGTTCTCCATGAAGCGTTGCAAATCGGGGCGTTGCAAAAAAAGTCGCAAAAACCATGTGTCTTATTTTTTCCCGATCAACATTTAGGACGAAATACTGCGATAAAAATGGGAATTTCCGAATCGCAAATGTCCTTGTGGAACAGTAATGAACCGGATTTCGGCGGAAATTCCCCTGAACAAATTAAAAATAGCCGAATTATTCTCTGGAACGGATATTGTTGTGTCCACCAAAAATTTGTTCCGGGTCATATTGATGAAATTCGTAAAATGTTTCCGAAAATTCGAGTGATTGTTCATCCTGAATGTCGGCGCGATGTGGTTGAGCAAGCCGACGAATCCGGTTCAACGGCGTTTATTTTGAAACAAATCACAGAATCGCCAGCCGGTTCAGCATGGGCGGTTGGTACGGAATCGCGTTTTGTTGAACGTCTGGCAAAGCAAAATCCCGATAAAACTATTGTAAATTTAGCGTTTCAACCGAGTTATTGTGAAACAATGGGGCTAATCGAATTGCCTCAATTGGCGGCAATGCTCATGTCAGTGGAATCCGGTTTGAAACGAAATCTTATCCGTGTCGAGAACCGTATCGCTCCCGACGCATTGCGTTGTCTTCGGCGAATGCTCCAAGCCTGCTCCTGAATTTTCGTGCCAATGAAACAAAATCCGGAACAAAATCCGAACAAAATGGGGTAAAATACGAAACATAGCAGGTTTATCAGCAACATTATCAGCAACATTTTTTCTCAAATTTTGATTTTTTTATCAAAAATTTTAATTTTTTTACTAAAAAATCGAAAATTGTTGCAGTTTTCGGCAGAATTCCTCTTGCCTTATTATTTTATTTTCGTATAATATAATCAGTTGCAAGTGAAAATTTATCAAAAATTATTACTTGCGTAGTTGGTGAACGATATTGTCAATTGTCGTTCATTTTATCAATCACTCTATTACAATTATTCAAACCATGCCTAAAAAATCTGTAAAAAAAGCCGCGACGAAACGTGCTTCGAAACGTTCAGGTGCGGGGCGACCAAAAGGAACTGGAAAATTCGGTTGTGAAACCAAAGTAATCCGCGTTCCGATCCATTTGGTTGATGAAATTTACGAGTTCATTCGTCGTAAAATCAATCATTAATGAAACCATTCGAAGTTACGGATGGAAACTCACGTAAATACGGTTTGACCGTATCGAGTTTTTTCACCCCGATCCCTTTAACGTTCATTATTTCACGGTGATCGTTAAAGGGACCTCTTGTTTGCCGATACAACGTAATTTCTTCCGCCAACTTTTCTCCAATACCAGGAAGCGCAAGAATTTCTTCCACCGTCGCGGTGTTCATGTCAACTAGAAATTGATACTCTTTTTGGTGTTCCGGTTCCCACTCTTTCATGTTTTGAAAAAACGAAAAAGAAAAAATCACCCCCAAAAAAGGAACTCCCCAAAAAAGAATCGTCAACTGATCCTGATAACGAAGGAAAAGTTTCATGGTACCATGCTGCTGAATTTGAAAGATAAGGTTGCAAAGATTTTATAAAAATCTGTCCCACAATAGTTTTTAAAACAAATTTTTGGTTATTGTTCAATGAAATTTTTTGTTTTACTTTTTTTTCATGCAACATTTTTTGTATTTTTTTCCGCTTCCGCAAGGACAAGGGTCGTTACGTCCGACCGTCTTTTCATTACGAAACGGCTGACCGGGTTCCGATACTTGAAAACGACCAGCCTCATATTGCCGCATCATATTGCTTGCGGTGGAGTTACCGATCATTTCGTCCAGCATTTCATATAAGAAATCGTTATTGCTTTTCTCGCCGCCAAAATCTTTTTCATATTGAGCCAATTCCTGATCAAGTTCTTCGGAATCTTCTTCAGGTTCAATTGCTGTTGTTTTTGTACCGGGCAGATCAAACGGCGAAGTCCGTAAAGCATCACGTTTTTCCGGGACGTCCTTTTGACTTCGCTCAATATTGGTATCAATCATTTTTTCCAACTCTTTCCAAAACAGTTGTATTAATCGATGTTCATTTTGTGTTTCAATCTGCTGTTTTCGGACTGGTTCCCGCAACGATTCCAGAATCGCCGCCGTTTCACTGCTATTGTTTTGGTAGAGTAAATAGTGTACTTCGTGGAATTTTTTTTGTATGTCTCGATGTTTACTGTCTCCGATCAAATCATATAAACGGATAAATACCAGTTGTTCAATTTGTCGTTTGGCGGATTCCGTTAAACTGATAGTATCATGATCATCGTCGTGTTGATGTTCATCATCAGTGTGTTTATGTTGTCGATGTTCGATAAAAGTTTGTTTGCACGCTTCTAAAAGAGCGTCGGCTTCTTCGTAACGTTTGCCGAGCAGCAACAGAGCGGCGCAAGAAATCTTCGCAACACATTGATCGTAAGCAGCCCGGCTCGGATCGGGAATTAAACGGAGAAATTGTTCAAAAATTTCCAATTCGCGTTGTCCCCAAATGATTGCGTCATCAATTCGGTCTAAAATGCAAAGGTATTCCTCAATAATTCGGATAGTTTGGCTCTGCGTTTGTAATAACAAGGCGGAAAGAGCAAGACGTTGAGGATCGCTGGTTCGCAGATATTCCACATTAAGACCTTCGAGATTTTCCGCGACAAAACGGTTACGTCCCTGATAAACTTGTTCATGGATACGAATGGCTTCTTCATATTTATGCTGTTTGGAAAAAAGTACCGCCTGTCCTGACAAGGTTTCAAAAAAAATGGGTTGTAATTCCAGTTTTCCTTCATGGATCATTTTTTGAAACTGCGCAACTGCTTTATGGTACCATCGTTCGGATTCGTCATATCTTTTGAGATGACAATACGCACAGGCGATTCCGGCGTAAACAACGCAAAGATCAATTTGTGTTTCAGGATAATCCTGAAACAACGGCGCATCAAGAATCGAACGTGATTTGAAAAAAAATTTCAGCGCGGTTTTCCAATGTCCGCGATGCAATTCAATAGTTCCACGTCGGCAATCGGCAACGCCATCGTTATGTTTAGCGGTAATACGTACTTGGACTTGTTCTTCGAGGTCTTCTTCGGTAACTCGTTTTTTCTTGTTCGGCTGGAAATGGCTGCTGGTTTTTTTTTCTTCTTGTTTTGGCGGTTGGAAAAAATTAGCGAATGGTCGATTTTTATCTCTTTCTATTTGGGCGGCTTTGGAGATTTCGGCAGTTTCCAACGTTTTGTGAAGAATTGTTTGCATTTCGTCAATTGCCTGATTGGCCTCATCAAATCTGCCGAGATTTTCCAACGTTGCAGCACGACAACGCATCACTTCAGCCAACTGTTTTTCGATTGCTTCAAAATGATGTTTTTTATCGGTTTTCAGTAACGCCTTAAATTCTTGTTCGGCAAGATCGAATAATTGGAGAGCATGTTCAAATTCATGGAATTGCAGGATCAGGCGTCCTTTTCGCAACGGAATCTCTCCGACGGCGGAAAACAAAGGAAAATGAAGATCGGTTTTGTGTGTTTTTTGGGCAATAGCAAGTGTTTTATCGTAATATTCGATCGCTTTTTCTTTTTCGGCGCGACCGGCAAACATATCCGCTAAACGGAACATGGTATCATAATATTGATCATCGAAATTGAAGGACGCCAAATGGTCAATCAGATCGTCGTCACGAACCCGAATAATAATTTTATCACCCTCTTGAGTGGTACGGTTACTCACTTCCTGACGACGACGTTCCTGTACTTCACGGGCTTGTTCCGCCAGCTCTTCATAATGCAACAAATCAGCGAGTGCGGATTCTCGGTCGCCAATTTCAAACTTCCAAATTCCGCGCGAACTGTACATCGTCAGCAACGGATGCCAATCGGTAAACTGAGAAGAATGGGGATCGAAATGTTGTTCGAGGGTATCGATGGTACGATCAAGAAGTGCAATGGCAGCAACAGTTGCTTTGTTTTCCTCATGCAATGCTTCGGCGTATTGATGAACATCAAGCGCCCACTCATTTTTAATTTCATTAAATTCATCTTCGGCAAGTCCTTCGACACTTTTGGAAAGATGTTTAAAAAACGGAGTCAAATCATAAGGAACATTTTTCATCCGCGACATTGGTTTTATGAACGAGATTGTATTGGAAAGATACATCGCAAGGTCTTTCCGAAATTCAAATTGTCCTTCTTCAACCAATGTTTCGGTCAATTCCGTGAGTTCTTCAATGGTTCGCAGCGCATGATCAAACTTACATTCCATCGCGTAAGCGGCCGTCAATTCCCCTAGTTTATCAAAGAGGATACGGCGACGTTCCAGTGCGCCGTGTTGAATCGCGTTACGAAGTTTTTCGGCTTCGGCTCTCAACTTTTTCACATCCAGTTGGAGACCCGGTATATTAAAACCAGACATGTTAATTATTTAATTATTTAATTATTTAATTAATAGTTAATAGTGAAACGTTGATAGTTCAGGGAATCTCTAAAAAGATCATCTACTTAAAATTTGTCTTACAAATTAGTTCCTATGGTCTCTATCGTCCCTAAAGTTTTTCGTGTAGGGAGATAAGAGACGATTGGGAGATAAGGGACTATTCATCAATAAATCAATAAATCAATAAATCTTTCAATAAAAAACGCGGCGGATATATTCGCAACTCTGACGAAAAACGACATCGGCGGTCAATGTTTTTGGCGTATTTTTTTCAGTAGCCTGTTCCAAAACAAAATGAATCGGTACATTAAACGTTTTTAAATCGGCGGCAAGTTTTAGATTATCAATATCGCCGTCGCCAAAAGTTTCACTCCAAACATGATTAACGGATTGGCGAAGATGCACGGCAATCATTCTATTACCGTAAAGTTTCAGATGATCGAACAGAGCGACTTGAGAATTACCGGAACCGCGATAAGACCAATGTTGTTCGAGACAGAGAGAAAAATATCTTGGATTGGTGTTACAAAGGAGATGATGAAATTCACGGGCGGCAAATTCAAGTTCTGTGGTGTGATAATGAAACGCCAATTTCATTCCGAAGGAATCAAGTTCACTACCGAGTTTATTGACATTTTCGGCTTGTAAAATTAATTCGGCGTCGTTTTTGCCGCGTTTTGCGGCGGGATTGAAAATAATAATTTGAGAACCCAATTCTTTCGCTTTTTCGGCAATACCGCGAATCCGTCCCATTTCCTTTTCGGCAATTTCCGGTTCGTGCAGATTCCCGCCAACGTAAACAGAGCGAAATTCAAGACCGTGATCTTTTAACTTTTTGCCGAGATTCGCTAAACTTTGGGCATTGTCCACCGTCGGCTCCAAACCGTCAACTCCAACCGATTTCATTTCATCAAATTGTTCGGCAAAATTTTTATTCTCACGTTGATAAAAACTATTGACCGCATATTGATTGACGGCAATATGAAGACGTTCCGGTTTGGTCTGATTTTTAGATTCGTTCTGTTGTGCTGGAATTGTTTGAGCGGTGAACGTTTGCGCGGCGAACATTCCGGCGGTACTGAGTGTGGCGGTTTGCAAAAATGAACGACGTTGCATAGAAGGAGCCTTTCACTGTTTGGTTTGGGGAAAATGGTTTGGTTTTGGGAAAATCGACTAAAAGAAATTAATGTCGATTAAAATAAACAATTGGCAACTTCTAAAAACTTGTTTTTTTGATCGACCGAAATCGACCCAATTCGACTAAAATCGATTTTGGGCGACTTCAGTCGAAGTTTTTAGAAGTTCCCAATTTGGTTCTCAATTCTACCTTGAATATGATTTTGAACAAGAGATACCGGCAATATCCCAACCAAACCTCATTTTACACCAATGCCAAAACAACCTAAAATTTTACCCATTTTAACAGTCAACCGATCAACGCTAAAAATAAACGGAAACTTTTTGTCAAATTTTTCAAAATCGGTCTTGATTGATTGGGGGTTTTTAGTCAAAATTACAACCTGTAAAAATGGTTTGAATCAATTCCGCAAAACCGGACGATTAACCAACTCAATACAATTGTATTCCGTTTCCCAGATTTATATTGCAGTATATTTTGTATCCTATTGTATTCTAACATTAGACAATTTGTATTCTAACATTAGACAATACCATAGTTTACAAGGTATGTTCCACCAAAACTTAATTAGATTCCACTTGAAAATAATGCAAGATATTTTTTCTCCCGCGAATTCCGGTTCAATGGCCAATTACCGTGATTATCAGCGTCAACGTTCCATGACACTCGGCGATCTTCTTCTCGAAAACCGGATTATTTTCCTGCAAGGAGAAATCCGAAGCGATAACGCCAACGAACTTGTCATGAAATTGCTTTATCTTCAGAGTGAAAATCGCCGGA
Source organism: Planctomycetaceae bacterium (assembly GCA_031259095.1). Classification (GTDB taxonomy): domain Bacteria; phylum Planctomycetota; class Planctomycetia; order Pirellulales; family Thermoguttaceae; genus WRKP01. Next base: position 8,909 of record JAIRLW010000563.1, read on the forward strand.
AAGATATTCATTTTTATATCAATTCGCCCGGCGGAAGTGTTACCGCAACATTGGCAATTTACGACACAATGCAAATGCTTAG
>JAIRLW010000575.1 GCA_031259095.1 Planctomycetaceae bacterium
TGCAAAAGATTATGTACAAAAAATCCGCCGGCTTGGTTTACGTTGTCAGGAAGACAATTTGTACACTTCTTCGTTGGCAACAATTGATTTTTTGCGCAATAACTATCCGAGTTTTTCAACTATTTATCTTCTTGGAACGGAAAGTCTCAAGACGGAATTTATTGAGGCGGGTTATCGTGTTCTTTCGGGAGAGGAACCGGACGAACCGGATGCGGTGGTGGTTGCTTTTGATGTTACGCTAACTTATGCGAAACTCTGCAAAACAGCGTGGTGGGTCAAGCAGGGTAAACCTTATCTGGCAACACATCCTGATATAATTTGTCCGACAGATTTACCGACAATTCTTGTTGATTGCGGAGCGGTTTGTCATTGTATTGCGTCGGTTACCGGACGCCGACCCGATCATGTTTCCGGCAAACCGAATCGGTTGATGATTGATGGAATCGTACAAAAATACGGATTAAAACCCAATGAAATCGGTATGGTTGGCGACCGGCTTTACACGGATATTGAAATGGCGCAGCGTGCCGGTATTATTGGTATTCTTGTTCTCAGCGGCGAGGCAACTCTATCCGAACTGGCAAAAAGCGTACAAAAACCGGATTTTATTTTCGACACAATTTTCGATCTTGCCCGCGAAATTAAACGAACAAAAACGGCTTGACCGGATTATTTTCAACAATTTATATTTAAATAATATGGAACCGACAAATAAATCTTACGAATATTGGCGTGTACGGATATTATACACAACAATGTTTGGATATATTTTCTTTTATTTTATCCGTAAAAATATTTCAATGGCAATGCCGTTGATGGAATCTGATCTTGGTATCAGCAAACAGGAACTTGGATTATTTTTAACGCTTCACGGTTTGCTGTACGGTTTTTCTCGATTTACGAACGGAATTATTGCGGATCGAGTGAATCCTCGTTGGTTTATGGCGGCGGGCTTATTTCTTTGTGCGGCGGCGAATTTTGGTTTCGGAATGAGCAATACCGTTTGGCTGATGGGAATATTTTGGGTTGTGAACGGATGGTTTCAGGGAATGGGTTTTCCGCCGTGTGCTAAAAGTCTGACTCATTGGTTTGCGGCGGAGGAACGCGGTGTGAAATTTTCGATCTGGAACATCTCTCATTCCATTGGAGCCGGACTTGTTTTTCTTCTCAATAGCGGCGTGATTTTATTGTTTCATGATTGGCGGTATTGTTTTTTCATTCCCGGCACGATTGCAATGTTGGGAGCAATTTTTCTTTTTGAACGGTTACGCGATTCACCGGAATCAATGGGACTTGAGCCGGTCGAAAATTATTACGCTAAAAAACATGGGCAAACAATTGAAGAAACGGAAACAATTGAAAAATTGGACGAAAAAACAGAACCGATTCGTGAAAGTTTGGGTCAAACATTGTACAAACATGTTTATTCCAATCCGGCGATTTGGATTATTAGTTTTGCTAATTTTTTTGTTTATATTGTCCGGTTTTCGATTCTCGACTGGGCGCCGACATTTTTGAAACAAGCCAAAGGCATTGATATTGCGCAGAGCGGTGTGGTGAGTAGTTGTTACGAATTGATTGGAGTTGCCGGAATGCTTTGCGGCGGACTTCTTATGGACAAAGTATTTCGGGGACATGGTTCGAAAGTTTGTTTACTTTACATGCTTGGTTGTACGATAACAATGGGATTTTTTTGGTGGACGGATTCGTCGTCGGTATTAGTTAATGCGTTATTTCTTGCGGTTCTTGGTTTTTTCATTTATGGTCCCCAATGTCTGATCGGTGTTATTGCGGCTAATATTGCCACAAAAAAAGCGGCTGCCGCCGCCAATGGTGTTACCGGAATTTTCGGTTATATGAGTGTTATTGTTACGGGTTGGGGAGTTGGTTTTATTGCGGAAAAATACGACTGGAACTCTGTTTTCCTTTGTTTGATCGGAGCGTCGTTTATGGCAATGATTCTATTTTGTTTTGTTCTAAACGCCGCCGCACCGGAACAACAAGATAAAACGTAATAATTCAATGGAATTTACGAATATACCGTGTGCATATTTAAAACGAATTTTAATTTTTCGTACTTGTCCTGTAAACAATTGTCATTATTCAGACTTTGAACCCTACCCGTTGGGTAGGGCTGGCTTCTATTGCCCTTTCAGGGCGTAGGAAAAATATCATGAAGTTGAGCATAAAATAAAAATTTCACGGAGAGATTACGACAAATATTATTTTAACAAAACACTGAATTGATTAAACGTAAAATTAGGAATGCAAGAAGTATAGTGAATAGTTAGTAGGTGATAACTGATAAAGTCGCTAACGTCTCTGTTATCCCTTTTGTTCCTATCACCACTTGAGACATTATACTTTACACGGCAGGATTAAGTAGTTTTACGGTAGAATTAACTAATTATACGGTAAAATTAACTAATTCTACGGCAAAATTAACTAATTCTACGGCAAAATTAACTAATTCTGTGATAAAATTAACTAATTCTACGGTAAAATTAACTAATTCTACGGTAAAATTAACTAATTCTACGGCAAAATTAACTAATTCTGCGATAAAATTAACTATACTTCTTGCATTTCTATTTTTGGGCATCTCTAAAAATTATTATTTTATGGTGTTAGTGTTCAAAAATTATTTTTTTGTTATGATAAGCTTCTTTGGTTCCGGTTTTATTTTTCCTTCCCTTTACCCCATTTTTCATGCCATGTTCCAAGCCCCCTTTTTTGATATTGAATATCAACTCGACAAGATTTATCAAATTAACGACTTTCTCCCTCGTCTTGATGAATTGATTGATTGAGTCTCTTTTTATTGATTTATTGAATCAAGTTCGTTCCTCCGAGAAAAAATCGAATGCGGGTCGTCCCGCGTTTGATGTTCTTCTGATGTTCAAAATTCTTATTCTCAAAACAGTTTACAATCTTTCCGATGATCAAGTGGAGCTTCCATCCGCGACCGTCTTTCTTTTCGTGCTTTTTGAGGTCTTGACTTTTCGGACACGGTTCCCGATTCCAAAACGATTTGGTTGTTCGGGGAACAGTTGAGTAAGTTGGGTTTGGGCAAATTACTTTTTGAACGTTTTTATTCCGAGCTTGCGAGCTATGGAGTCACGATTCAAGGCGGTCTTGCGGTTGACGGGACGTTTGTTGATGTTCCGAAACAACAT
>JAIRLW010000607.1 GCA_031259095.1 Planctomycetaceae bacterium
CAAACCGTGTACACGTGAAATAATGTTGCCGGATTGAGTGTAACTCTAAAAATGCGGTTGCCGACGCAACAATTCTTTTTTTGATCGACCATATTATATCGTTTTTAAAAATAGAAAACAAACAAAAAACTGAAATAAAATTTTTAATAATTTTAATAAATGATCTGGTTTTGTTGTTTCGTGCGCTCAAAAAATAATCGGCGAAAACCGGCATAATCTGCGGACTATCGTAAAATATCTCCGCCGGATGGATTTCATCATTGGGGTGGTTCACAAAAAAATTTTTACGGCAATGCACAAAGAGTTCAAATGCTGTAATCCCTATAATTAACACAATTGATAACAAATTTTGGGTATTTCCCAATAAATCAATCGAGTGACGATTGACACTAATCCCTTTGACTCTTAGATTTCGTAATAAGCGTTTTGTTCTGTTCACCACAAAAAACACGAATGTTCACGAAAGGCTTTAAACAAAAACAATAAAAAATAGAAACATCATTTTCGTGTCCCTTCATGTATTTCGTCGTTAAAAATCAGTATTAAAAATTCCACTGAATAATGATAATTATTTTTATATCATGATAACATTCCTCGAAATAATCGGCGAAAATCAGCGTAATCTGCGGACTATTTTTTCCATGTGTTTTGTGATTAAGAAAAATCGACCATTACCTTGAAATTGACTGATTAGTTCACAACACTAAATTCACCCAAATATTACTTTTTTTAAGCGTCCTCCTTTTTTGAACATAAAAGCGGTTGTATGGAAAACGATTTACAGTTTATGCGATTGGCGTTGGAGTTTGCGAAGCGCGGGGAAGGGTTTGTCGAACCGAATCCGATGGTTGGTTGTGTTCTCGTCAAAAACGGAAACATTATCGGCAAAGGTTTTCACACCAAATTTGGCGAGCCTCACGCGGAAGTTGAAGCGCTTCGTGATGCAAAAAAATGTTACGGTGAAGAATCGATTGCCGGATCGACGTGTTATGTAACGCTGGAACCGTGTTCGCATTACGGAAAAACACCGCCTTGTACTTCGGTTCTTCAATCTTCTGGAATCAGGCGTATTGTTGCTGCAATGCGTGATCCTAATCCGGCGGTCAATGGTCAGGGGTTACAAATTCTCCGCGACGCCGGTCTTGAAATTACGGAACACGTACTCGAAAAAGAAGCACGTTTTTTGAATGCGCCTTATTTGACGTTGTTGGAACAACATCGTCCTTGGATTATCGCTAAATGGGCAATGACCCTAGATGGCCGTTTGGCGTCGCGAACCGGAAGCAGTCAATGGATTTCCGGTGAAGCGTCACGTAACATTGTCCATCATCTTCGCGGTCGGATGGACGCGGTGATGATTGGATCGCAAACGGCGTTACGTGATAATCCTGAGTTAACGGTTCGGCTTGACGAAATTGCTCCGCGAACTCCGATTCGAATTGTTCTCGATTCCAAAGCGGCGCTGACTTCGGAATACCGATTGGTTCAAACTGCCCGTCAAGTTCCGGTTTTGCTTGTCGTCAACCCGAACGCTTCTGAAAAACAGATCAAAATCCTGCAAGACGCCGGTTGTGAAATCCTTCCGCTGTTATCGGAAAATACGGAATCGGATACTGAATCGAAAAACACGGAACATGATTACCGAAACAGAACAGAAGTTTTAATGAAACATCTTGCCCAACGGAAAATCACCAATCTTTTGGTTGAAGGCGGAAAACAATTATTCGGTACATTATTCGATATGCAACTCATTGATGAAGTTCACGTTTTTATTGCACCAAAATTGATTGGCGGTGAAGAGTCTTATCCGGTCATTGGCGGAACCGGTTTATCGGAAATGAAACAGGCATGGCAATTGGAGCCGCCGGAAATTCAGATTCTCGGACAAGACGTCTATATTCATGGTCGGATTCACCACACTCCTCACACTTGAAATCACACTTGAAAATTCAGCAACATTTTTATGACAAGGCGTTACGGAGATCATCGATTAAGTCGTCGGCGTCTTCGATTCCCATTGAGAGTCGGATCAGGTTATCGGTAATTCCGATTTTTTGTCGTTCTGATTCCGGTAACGCCGCATGGGTCATACTTGTCGGATGACACAATAACGATTCGACGCCGCCCAGACTTTCCGCGAGAATAAACAACTTGAGTCCCGCAAAAAAACGATTGACCGAATTCAAACCGCCGCGAATTTTAAACGAAACAATTCCGGGTAATCCCTTCATCTGTTTGGCAACAAGATGATGATTGGGAAAATCTTCAAAACCCGGAAAGAAAACCTCTTCCACATTGGAATGACTGCGCAAAAATTCCGCAATTCGGTAGGCGTTCTCTTCATGTTTTTTCATTCGCAGCGGTAATGTTCGCAGTCCGCGTTGCAAGAGATAACAATCCATCGGCGCTTGCACGGCGCCGGCTGCATTTTGATAGAATTTTAGACGTTGCCAAAGCGTTTCGTCGTTCACGACGATTGCTCCGCCGATCACGTCGCTATGTCCTCCGATATATTTTGTACAGCTATGCGAAACGATATCCGCGCCTAAGGTCAACGGATTTTGGAACGCCGGACTTGGAAAGGTGTTATCGACGATGAGCAGAGGTTTTTCATTTTTCTTATTTCGGAAATTTTTGACACGTTCCGCGATTTCCGCAATATCGATCAGGGTCAACAACGGATTTGACGGCGATTCCGTCCAAACGATGGCGGTTCTTTCGGAGAGGGCGGTTTGAATTGATTCTGGAGTTGTTTCGTCGGCAACACGGACGGTAATACCGTATTTTTGATAAACTTTATGAAAAAGCCGATAAGTACCGCCATAAATGTTAGCGGTGGTAACGATTTCGTCGTTTGGTTCGAGCAGATCGAGAACGGCGGTGGAGGCTGCCTGACCGGAGGCGAAACAAAGAGCCTGTTTTCCATGTTCGAGAGCGGCGATAGTTGTTTCGAGCGCGCGGCGACTGGGGTTATCGCTTCGGGCGTACTCAAACCCATTACGTAATTGTCCGATACCGTCCATCTGAAAAGTCGAGGTCAACGAAACAGCGATATTAACCGCTCCGGTTTGCGGATCGGGTCGTTGTCCGGCATGAACTGCAAGAGTTGCAAATTTCATCGTGGTTTCCATTTATGTTAAATGTTGAAGTGTATCCGTGAGGTACAACGTTTAGTTTTATTAATTTATTAATTTATTAATTTCTGCACTTTCTTAAAAAAAGTAGTTTAATCTCCTTATTTTTAAGTATTTTTATTTTTTTGGTCTGTTTGCTTTCCGATATAAAGAGTCCCAAAATTATTCCTGTTTTTCACGCAAAAATTGTATTCGCTGTCTTTGTCCCCAATGTCCCTATCGTCCCTTGATCTAAGGGACCATTGGGAGACGCCCCCCCCAAGGCGTCGGACGGCTCAAAAGGAGCAGCCAATCCTTCGCCGTCAAAATCTGATCCGCACGCGGACCAGGAAGCCAATCTCTCTTGTGTGTCATAAAAGTCTCCTCGTTGTAAAATTTTTGATAAAACAAAATTCACACATCGAACAAAACAGATGTAATGTTCCTAAAAATGACGCCCAATTCTGAAAATCTCAGCATAAAAGTGGGTACTTTTACGTTAAAAGAGTACTTCTACGTTAGAAGTAACTACTTCTATGGGCAAATTTCCAAGTTCGGGTTCTATTTTACCGAAAAGAGATTCGCCATTCCAGAGGTTGGAACAAAAAAT
>JAIRLW010000628.1 GCA_031259095.1 Planctomycetaceae bacterium
GAAAACACTTTATTTATTGTAATATAATTTTGGGGGGATTTTGTGTCCGTATCAGTAAAACTTGAAATAGATCAAGACTGATTGTTATAAAAGAAATGACTTAACTTAATTTATATAAATAACTTACGCTCATTTTTTCTAATTAACGCATTTTGATCATTTTTCCAAAGCATACGTAGAATTAAAATTACACCCGTTTTTTATAAATATTTTCCTCAAACAGCTGCGTAACTTCAATGATATACTTCTTGCATTCATTCTTTTAATATCGTAACGGTTTTTGTCAAATCATTCGGTGGCAGCGACCTTTCGCCGAAACGTTGCGACCTCTTACATAAATCGGAATACAATAAAATATAACTTCTATTGTAATTTTTTTAATTATTCATTGAACGTTGCAATGAATGTTTCAACAAACCTTATTTTCACCTTATTTTTCTTAACGAAACAACCTCCGCCAAAATTTGCATAAAAACACAAATCTTATTACCTTATTATTGGGGTTTGATTGATTGGGAAGTCTCTTTTTTCACATTACGATTTGAGGAAATGTGGGAATAAATAAGGTAATAAGGCTCTTTGATGAGTGTTCCTTTGGGCTGTTGAGTTGTTTTGTTAGAAAATTGAATTGTTTTGTTAGAAAATAAGGTTGCTTGCCGGACAAGGACGAAAAATTCAAATAGACAGCAATAATTTTAATTTTTTTTCTTTTTCCGATATTTTCGATTGACAATGTCTTATCGGCAGCGTATCATATGTAAATATTGATCGGAATATTTTCTGACTTTTTAATTTGACATTATACCGTTTTCACTTTAAAAACCGTTTTTTTGAACTGTAAAAACACATTAAATTGCGGAGTTAAACGAAAATATAAAACCGGTTTTTAAAAGGAAAACGGTATACTTGTATAATATCCCATAGGAATAGTATATTTTATTTGAGAGTATTTATGAAATATTACCGGTAATTTACCTTTCAGGTATTTTTTGTTATTTACACTCTTACGCGGTTAATTGATCATGGAAAATAACGAGTTAATAACAGTAACATCAGATTCCCAAACGGTATCGACACGTTTTAGACGGAATTTTGATTTCTTGGGTTGGATTCTTTTTTTCGGTTTGATTCTGCTCCTTGCCGGAACAGTCGTCGACTCTCTTGATTGGAATAGACGGTCAATTAATAAGATTTTGTATTCAATTTTATGCTTGGTTGATCCGCGTTATTGGTCGATTTCATTGATTCCGATTCTTTGGGGAGCCGTTTGCTGGATTGTTACGGATTTTTTGTGTTATTTCGATTTTATCCGTAAATACCGTTTTCGGATTCGTTTGATTATTGTAGCGGGAGTTCTTTGCGCGATCGACGTATTAGGCGGTAAGAGATGGAGACTGATTCGAATGTACATTTATTATAACCTCTATCAGAGTTACATTGTCGGACCGATGGTCCATTATATGGTTACGGGAGTTTTGAGTTGGAAGATGCTGATTGCTCCGGCGAGTATCGGTATTATTATTGTTTTTCTTTTACGTATCATTATTAAACACAGGAGAAAAAATTCATGAAAGACACTTTACCGTCTTCAACGTTACAAAATCCGCCCAACGAACCGTGGTGGAAATTCAGTATCACAACATGGTTATTTATTGCCGGTCTTGTTTTACTGAATATCGGTTGTTTTTTACGACCGTTTATTTTGGATGCCGTATTGGTCGGCTGTTTCAATGTACTTGATTTTCGGACATGGCCTTGGTGGTATTTTCTTGGACTTATCGCCGTTTTAGGTTTTTCCGTCCGATGGTATTTGCTTTATCAAAAACGTCTCAATGACGATTTTGATCCGCAAAGTTTGGAGGAATGTAAATGGTTTTGCCGATTTTCAGGAACGATTACCTTCCTTTTTGCGGTTTTTGTTTTTCTGCATCGGTTTTCGTTACTGCGCCGACTTTATTATCCGCTCTATTTTTGGTTCGGATATGGTCGTTTTTCTTTTGAGGCGTTACTGATTTTTATGACCATTTTCGTAATAATCGGAGTGATTACGTTTTTAGTATGGAAATGGATCAGCGCTTTACAGAGTGAATAACATGACAATAAAACAAACAATCGTGATAGACGGCATTATTGTATTATTTTTTTCGGGCAATTTATTATTTGCTTCGGAAAATCTGCCGTTATCAAAACAGGGACAATTGGAGTTACTGAGTAAAGCCAACGTGTCCGAGATTTCGAAACATGAAATTGCCAAAGCGGTCGCGAAGGAATCCAAACAGCATACCGATACGGGTTATCTTGCTCATCCGATAGTGACGGATTGTTTTGACGCATTGGGTTACCGATATACCGGAGGACGTTACAATAACGAATTGATTCGTTTCCGGTTACGATGTCCGCCTAAAATTGTTCCGGGCAAGAAATATCCGTTGATTGTTTGGTTTCACGGTAAAGGTGAAAGCGGTGACGATAATGAACGTCAACTTGCTCATCTTCAATACACGCTTCCGTTTTTGGTTGGACCGAAAAGCCTTGATTTTTTCATGCTTGTTACGCAATGTCCTGCCGACAATCCGTATTGGAACACTTCTATTTCTTCGGAAGGTAAAGGTGATGCGCCGGCTACTATGACGATGGAAATATTTGAACAAATTATCAAAGAATATCCGATTGATCAAAAACGAATTTCAACATTGGGTCAATGTAGTGGTGCGGTTGGTTCGACGGAATTGATTCGAAAATATCCTCAATTGGTTTCGGCGGTCGTTTATATTTCCGCAACACCTCCGACGGGATTAATAATGAAAGATGTTACGATTTCATCTTTTAATTGTACGGAGGATCCTAATGTTTCGATTCAAGGAATGCGTGATTACGTAAAAAGAGTCAATGACGCCGATGGTATTGCTCATCTAACGGAAATCAAAGCAGTTTCTCATGATGCATGGACTCCGGCGTTGTCACAATATAACGTGATTGCCTGGATGATCACCCAAAAGAAAAATTCGTTACTGTCACCGCCTCCGGGAGTTGTATTGAATCCGCGATCATGGTCGCAAGCGTTTATTTATTTCGGACTTCCTATTTGTTGTTTAATTCCGCTCCTCGTCATTCGTTTTTTTTTTTTTGAAATGAAAACAAGAATTATCGATTTATCAATAACTCTTAACCAGAGAAAATAATTGTTGCTGAAACTTGGTATTGTGGGTAAAATAATGAGGTTAAAAAAATAGCGCTCTACCTTCAATGTTTCGTTGTATGCGCTGAAACGAAATCAGATAAAAAATTTTTTAATTATTTAAAAAAATTGGTAATCTATCAGTGGAAAGTTTGTGTTTAAGTACGGAACTCTCGTACTTAAATACGGAAAGCCGAAAACGATCCCATGTGAGATTGTAATTGTTCCCCGAAGAGACGATTATGTTTTAAAAACCAAAGAGAAAACCCCAAAAAATCTTTAGATTTCACCCTAAGCAATCTTTCAATGAAAGGTTGCCGACGTGGTGTTTCAGGCGAAACATCGCCTACCTCTTGAGTAGGCAACTTTATCAGGTCGCGTTGGCGATAGCCGACTTGCCCCTGTGTGCGGATGGCAACACGGTTTGCCGACGTTAATCTAATTCACTCGCAAATTTTCCTCTTGATTGAAAACAGTATATTTTGTACGATTCGGCAAGATTGGGTAATTTGT
>JAIRLW010000055.1 GCA_031259095.1 Planctomycetaceae bacterium
ATCGTAATTTTTCCGATGGTAACAGTCCCATTATCAGCCGAAGCATTTGCGATGGCATTCCGTAACTCTGTTTGCTGACCATTGACGGGAGTTTGCGCCTTCGCCGCACTCATCGGCAATGCCAGAGCAGTTAAGAGCGTCATCGCCGCAAGCGGTTTTGGGGATGATAACGTTAACAAATTAAAACGCTTTTTTTGTTTGGTAGTTTTTTTCATTGTTGTTCAATAGAGAAATTGTTGTTCGATAGAGAAAAAGAGTAACATTTTGCCCTTCAAGGCGTTTCGTTTTGATCTTCCCAACAACATGGCGTTCCGTAACGGTCTCTTTTATTTGGGGAATGATTCCGTAGAATGTTCGGCTTAACCGCAATAATCGACAAAATAACTCAAAAAATATCAACCATTTAATTCCTAAACGGTTAATATTCTTGGTGTTTCTTGCGAAACCTCGATACACGTTGCGGTTAATAAAAAAATAGACTGTTACCTCCTGTCTGTTCGGGCTCCTACATCTTTATCGAATGAACACAAACGTAATGTTTAATAAATTTATTACAAATTTTAAAACAAACCGAATACAGAAACAGTTAAATAAAATAGGTAAAATGTAACGACAGAGTTATTAGTTATTAGTTAATAGTTAATAGTTAATAGTGATAGATTGGGGAATCTCTAAAAATATCATTAATTGATTATTTGTCCCCTTAGTCCCTATTGTCCCTCTTAGTCCCTATTGTCCCTAAAATCCCTTTTTAGAAAGACGTTAGGGACGATAGAGACATTAAGGACAAATGATTTTTTATAAAATGTTGCGGTTAAAAAAGAAGGTAGAAATAGGGCGTGGGAAACCATGATAAAAATTAAAACAGACCGTTACTTACTTGACAGAGTGAACAATTTAATAGAAAATAACGAACCTATCTATTTTTCGTAAAAATCCAGAATGCAAAAAAACAGGAATATTCACGTGGAAAACTATGTTCGACCGGAAATTATTGCGATGAACGGCTATGTTCCCGGCGAACAACCCAAAGCCGGACAACAACAATATGTTAAACTGAATACCAATGAAAATCCGTATCGATCTTCGGAAAAAGTTTATGACGCCATTGCTCAGACGGCGGCGTTGGGACTTTCCCGTTATCCTGATCCAACGGCAACAGCGGTTCGGGCGGCTGTTGCGAAAAAATTTAACATTGATCCCGATTCCGTGCTTTGCGGCAACGGCAGCGACGATTTATTGACCATCTTGACCCGAACTTTTGTCGGCAACGGCGAATTGCTCCGATTGCCGTATCCAACGTATGTTTTGTATCGTTCGCTTGCGGAAATTCAGGGAGCAACGAGTGAACTGGTTCCGTTCAACAACGATTGGACTCTTCCCGATACGTTTTTTGACGTTGCGTCAAAACTCCGGCTGGTTTTCCTGCCAAACCCCAATTCCCCATCAGGAACGGTTATTCCAAAATTACGGATTTTGGAAATTGCGGAACGTTTACCATGTCCGTTGGTGGTCGATGAAGCGTATGCCGATTTTGCAGAAGAACATTGTATCGATTTGGTCGAAAAATGCAACAAAATTATTGTTTGCCGGACATTGAGTAAATCGTATGCGTTGGCGGGATTACGGTTTGGTTATCTTGTTGCGTCACCGAAATGGGTTGAGCAGATGATGAAGGTCAAGGATTCCTACAACTGCGACTCGTTAGCGATTGCCGCCGCAACCGCCGCTATCGGCGACGACGATTGGCTCGCGGAAAACCGAGCGAAAATTCTGGCAACCCGAACACGTCTCACCGAACAAATGCGCCGGCTCGGATTCGATGTTCCCACCTCACACGCCAATTTCACCTGGAATACCCGAAAAGATCGTTTACTCAAACCAATTTACGAATATCTGAAAATTCACGGAATTTTAGTACGATATATGGATTATCCTCAATGGGGCGAAGGTTTGCGAATCAGCGTCGGCGCAGAGGAACAAACGAACCAATGTCTTAACTTAATTGAAAAATTTTTATGAGAACAGCAACTATTAAACGTAATACAAAAGAAACACAAATTTCGTTGACGTTAAATCTTGACGGCAATGGAACGTCGGCGATTTCGACCGGAGTCGGTTTTTTCGACCACATGCTGACACTTTTTGCGGCGCATGCAATGATTGATCTGAACATTAACGCTCAAGGCGATCTGCATATTGACGGTCATCATACGGTTGAAGACGTCGGTATTGCGTTGGGGCAGGCGTTTACTCAGGCGTTGGGCGATAAACGGGGAATACGGCGTTACGGTTATTTCACGCTGCCGATGGATGAAACATTGACCACAACCGCTATTGATTTCTCCGGTCGTCCCTGTTTTGTGTACAAGGCCGAATTTCAGAAACCAAAAATCGGTTTATTCGATACGGAATTAGTTCGCGAATTTTGGCAAGGTTTTGCGAATAGGTCGGCGTGTAATTTACATCAGATACTCCATTACGGAGAAAATGCTCATCATATTGCCGAAGCAATCTTCAAAGCAACCGCCCGATCCGTGCGAATGGCGGTAGAGATTGACCCGCGGCAATCCGGCGTGCCAAGCACGAAAGGAACGCTCTAATCTTTTATAACTTAAAAATTCAAAAATATCATTTTTCCCCTTCAGTCCGTTGTATTCACACTTCAACCAAATCTTGACACACTCAACCAAATCTTTTAAAATTCATTGCGTCTTTACGAATCCTTGTGAACATTCCATTGAATCATTACTGTTTGTGAACTTTAGCCCATTTAGCCCATTAAAAAGTATGTCTGCCGAATCAACCGCAACAATATTTGAACCGAAAGTGATTGCTTTTGTTTGTAATTGGTGTACGTATTTAGGCGCCGATCTTGCCGGAACAAGCCGGCTTGAATATCCCGCCAATTTACGAATTATCCGGCTTCCCTGTACCGGACGAATTGATTTCAATCTGATTATCAAAGCGTTTGAAAATGGAGCCGATTCGGTATTGGTGAGCGGTTGTCATCCGGGCGACTG
>JAIRLW010000104.1 GCA_031259095.1 Planctomycetaceae bacterium
TCAGGGCTTCGGTTAGTGATGGTACTTGAACCTACCCCGTTGGGGTAGGCTATAATCCTATTGCCCTTTCAGGGCAAATACTTTTTTAACCTCAAACAATAATTCCGCTGATATATTACCTTTTTTTAAGAAAGTGCAGATTATTATTTACGTTTATAATCTTTGTAATAGGTTTGAATTTGTCGGCGTTCTGATTCGTTTACCAATGGCATTGACAACAAAGCTGTTATCATTTGTTCCTCTGTCAAATCATACAAATGAAATACGATTGCGTCAATTTGTGATTCTAAATTTGAAGTATTTGTTATAGGATTTTTCTTTTTCGTTGAAAGGATTTGATCGACAAGCGTGATTATCGGACGCTGTTCGGTTTTGGAAATATTAGGAATTGGTAAATTCCGTAAATGTTCGGGATAAATATGATAATCACCGCCGCGAAGATTCACCAACAAAACAGAAGCATATTTTGAGTTTAATATTCCCAATAAATAGCGTAAATCTATTGTTTCGGACAACAACTCCATTTCTTTGCGTGAAAGTTTTGAGTATCGTTTCACACTTGCCGAGATGCTTTTATTTTCAATACCTTTTAAATCTTTCCATAAAACAGCCGAAAACATAGAATCACTATGTAGAAATCTTGTTTCATTATCTAAAAATACTTGTAAATTACCCAAACGATTAAACATTAATTTCGGTTGTTCGTACAATTCCCGAAACGTCGGTCTACTTAATTTATTGGGGCAACGCTCTGTATTATATTCAAGATAACGGATTTTTTTCACACTGTATCTTTCAATATCTTTTGCATCAATATATTTACGGCAATGTATTTTATCGTAAATATTGCTTATCAAATCATCTTTTGAAAATTCACCTTTTGCTGTTTGCTCATCAGAATTAAGCACCATTCCTTTACTGATATAACAGAAATCGCCCAATACATTCATTTTGGCGTGTCGATTTGTTTTTCTTTTTTCTTTTGTAAGATTCCATACGGATGTTTTATCGTCTTGTACTAAATTAGAATAATTTTGTTTAAAAGTATGGGTGATCTTTTTTTGTTCATTGATATGTGAAATATAACAATTTTTATTCGGCTTTGATTTTAATATGAAAGGAATACAATTACTTACTGTTGCATTTTCAAAAATTTTGGTTCCATTCAAATCGACTAATTCGATTAAGTTATAGTTATTGACAATCAACTCCCGCATTTTTTTTGCGTAAGTTTGGTTGGTTAGGGGATAGGGTACGATCATTGTCAATAATCCGTTTTCTTTCAGTAATTGGATACCAAGTTCCATAAAAGGAATATACAAATCCCATTTTTGATAGAGCGTAGTAAACCGATTGGTATCAATAATTGCTTTTCGTCCTTCGGGATTGATTTTTACCATAGTAGGCGCGCTTACGTATGGCGGATTTCCAATAACAATATCAAAACCTTCTGCAATTCCAAACATCCATTGCGGATCGAAAAATGGCGCTGATTGTGTTTGGTTGTACGGATTCCACTTTAATAAATGTTCAACAATATCGTGCGAAAAAATTGTTTCTGTTTCAAGTAGTTTAGAAAAGGAACGGCGTAATTTTTCATCATATTCCTGTATCCTTTGTTTATCCTGTAACGTACTTGCTGTTACATATTGATCGCGGTTATTTTTTAACATTTCAACCGCAATTTTTATCGACGGCGAAACAAGAAATCTCTGTTTTTCTTTTTCCAAACCGATAAGCGCATTCGCACAAATAAATTTCGTTTCAAGATTCGGCAATGGTTCAATTCCGTAATTTTCTTTTTTCTTATCGGGAATTACTTCTTGAATAAGAGATAAAAACATACGAAGAGTTGTAATCTGTACCGCCATGGGTTGAATATCAACTCCATAAATGACGTTTTGTAGAATCCTCAATTTTTTACGGTAACGTTCTTGTTGCGAAAATTGTTTATCAGGATCAATTCGCCGGATAATTTCATTCATCACGCCGCAAGGAAACGCCCCGCTGCCGCAAGCAGGATCAAGAACTTTACATTGCAATAAATCATCATTATTGTTCTGTACCTTATTATTTTTTACAATATTGTTTTTTAAGTATGCATCCAACGCCACACTGACCATATAATCAACAATTTCACACGGCGTATAAAAACTGCCGGTTGTTTTACGCTTGTTTTCTTTGGTATCCGCATCAATACACGCTAAAAGACTTTCAAATACTTTACCAATAAATTCTGGATCAATTGTTTGCGCATATTCCCAATCAAACAAATCATCGACCGATAATTTGTACTGATATTGTGATAAAATTTTAATAATACCGGCAACTTTATAATCGCCGTCAAGTTCCAGTATTGTTCGTGTTGTCAGTTCTGAAAAGAAATGTTCGTGATTCAACGGAAAATCATCGCCTTCGTGTTCGTAAAATAATCCGCCGTTGAGAAATGGAATTTTAGCAAATTGTTCTTTAATGTTGCGAATATTTTTAATTAGTTTTTTGTGTTCTATTTCGCTGCGTTCTTTAATTGGCGTATTAAGACAATGAAAAAATACGTTACGTAAAATTGCATTATAATAACGATATTCTTCGTCTTCTTTAAGATTTTGTTCTATAAAAGTCTTATCAAAGAGCTCTTTTGGAACGATTCCTTTTTCTTGTAAAAAGAAACAGAGCAGCAAACGAACAATTAATCGCAACGTGTATTCCGGTTCAGCAACCGAGTACGGATCATTACCTGTTTTGGCTGTCCAGTAATACCAGTTTCGGATTTCCAGATAAAACTTATCACAAAGAGCCTGCCGTTGGATTTCATCGTTGTAAAGTTGTTGTTTAACAACGGCAAACGCTTTCTCAACATCCGCAACGGTACATTTTATCCATTCGGTATCTTGACCGGTTGTGTCGAATTGTTGAATCAAAAAACCCTGATTGACCAAATAACGGTGAATCATTTTGTCAATGTGTGAGCGTACCGTAATGACAGCATCATGCCAAACAATTTCTTTCTTGACGTTAAGCTCGTGGCATTCTTGATCGACACGTTTATCAATATCGCCATTGGTTTCGCCAATTTTAAGATAGCCGTTGTGTTTGGAAATTTCGGGTGTTGTGAAAGCGTAAAGTTTCATGGATTTTTTTGTAATTAAAATTTCGGAAATATTTCGTATTCTTTGCGTTCCTTATTATTGTTTCGCTGTATCTGGAATGATTTGTGGAATATCATTTAGATTGAAGGAGACGTCATAGTTACATTTTTCGAAACGTTTTACATTATCCTTGCCGAAAAAAAACGGAATCAATTCGGCACGATTACCGGAAAAAAACTTCGCCGAGTTGTGTTTTTTCTTCGAATAGCAACCAACCAAATTTTTCGTTACCGTTATTGATTCTTTTAAAATCCTTTCCATCTAGTAACGTACTGATAAACCGTTCCGCAATTTCCCGATTTTCCTTTTTAAGTTTCGGGATTGAATTTTTCAGCGCGTTCACGAACAATACGGACAAGGAGTTGGCGGAGAGTCCGCACGGTTTCAGGAATTTCGATTGCCTGCTTGTCGACAACAGGTTTCCGTTTCCCAATCTGCTTAATTTGTACAAAAATTTGAGTCATCTTTTTTTTACCGTTTGAAATGCTTGGGGGATTGTTTCGAGAATGGAAGTTGCCGTAACAGATGCTTCTCCAAACTGTTCAGCAGCGAAATCGCCCGCTAAACCGTGCAAAAAAACACCAACTCTTGATGCGTCAAACGGAGTCAAGCCTTGAGCAAGCAATGCCGTCAAAATTCCGGTCAAGACGTCGCCGCTTCCGCCGGTCGCCATACCCGGATTGCCCGTCGGGTTCAACGCAACAAGTTCACCATTGGTCGTAATACTTTCGTGTCCCTTCAATACCAAAACAACACCGTGTTGTCGGGCAAAATCTTGGGCAACCGCGATTCGTTCCGATTGAGACTTTTGACTGTCTTCATCGGGAGTTGGTTGTCCTCTTAATCGTGCAAATTCACCGGAATGCGGCGTTAAAATAATGTTTCGGTTATCAAGAGATTGGAAAAAACGGTTAAGGTGTTCTGTTCCGAGCGACGCTAAAGAATTGAGCGCGTCGGCGTCGGCAACAACAGGGCAACGAATATGTCGGAGCAACAACGGAATAAGAGAATCAATATACTCGGAACGTCCCAGACCAGGACCAACAAAAATAACGGTTGCCGATTCCGCATAGTGAAGTAATAATTCAAAAGCGGTTTGTGAAAATCGTCCCTGATTATCGGCTGGACAGGGTAATGTTGTCAATTCAGGATAAAAACCGGCAACCGTTTCGAGAATAGGATCAGGAACTGCCAGCCGTACCAAACCTGCACCGGCAACAAGTCCCGCACGACCCGCCAGCGCCACCGCTCCAGCCATCCCGCGCGATCCGCCAATACCCAAAACCGTACCAAAAGTTCCCTTGTGTCCCGTTCGGGAACGGCACGGTAACACGGGAAGCAATTCAATATAATGAGATAATAAACGATTGTCTTTCATAAAATTTGACATAAAATCGTACGCCATTGCCGACAATAAACTCCGATTTCCAATAGTAAACCTCCTAAAAATAATAATTCATTGCAACATAAAGTAAATAGACCGGTAAAAAAATTCTGATTATTTCAAATTTAAGGAGGTAGGCGATCCGCCCGCCGGACGGTCGCGCCGGTTGAGGTGAAATTCAAACGGTGAAATCATTGACCTATTGGTGAACCTGTCCATTTAAACTATAATGAACCGGCTTTAGTTGCGGCTGCGCCGTAATGGAGTTAATAAAAAAATCAACAATTGGGAACCTCTCAATATACCCTTTTCCAAAAACAAACTATTTGATTTTAATCGATTTCAATCAATTTCAATCGACAGAAATCGAAATAAAATTAATTTTTAGAGA
This sequence comes from Planctomycetaceae bacterium, assembly GCA_031259095.1. Classification (GTDB taxonomy): domain Bacteria; phylum Planctomycetota; class Planctomycetia; order Pirellulales; family Thermoguttaceae; genus WRKP01. The sequence goes on from JAIRLW010000104.1 coordinate 4,925, forward strand.
TACCCAATTATCATTTAGGAATCTCTAAAAATTCAATTTGTATCCCACAAAGACACAAAGATTTTAATGAATCAGAATTTTTAAACAGTTAAACAGAATTTAAAAAATTTACACAAGGGAACTTCTATACTCCTCGCACTTTAAAATTCTGTTTTTATAACAAAAAAAATAACGTTGTATATTTTTTTGAAAAAATTAATAAAATTTTCAGGATTTACAGATAATTTTTTAATTTGTTCATTCTGGAAATTTTGTCAATTCTGTCTCAAAAATATATTTTTAGAGATTCCCGTTTTAGATTGACCGGAGTTACAAATTATGAACGTTACACTTATTGGCGCGGGACCCGGCGATGCGGAATTGATGACCATTAAAGGGATGAATCGGCTGAAAGAAGCGGATGTTGTTCTTTATGATCGTCTTGTCGGCGAGGATATTATTGCGATGATTCCCGATACGGTGGAGAAAATTTGTGTCGGAAAACATACCGGAAAACATCCTGTTCCGCAGGAAGAAATCGGTTCGCTGATGGCATCCAAAGCAAAACAGGGATTGCATGTTGTCCGGTTAAAAGGCGGTGATCCTTTTGTGTTCGGGCGCGGCGGCGAAGAACTGGAAATATTGTGTGAAAATAATATTCCTTTTGAAGTGATCCCCGGTATTTCGTCTTCTATTGCCGCCGGTATTTGTGCGGGAATACCGTTAACGCATCGTGATTACTCATCGTCGTTACATATTATTACCGGACATGTTAAAAGAAACGGTCAACTTGATATTGATTTCAAATCGCTTTCAGGATTAAAGGGAACGCTTGTTATTCTGATGGGAATTGCCGCATTGGAACATATTTGTACCGGTTTTCTTGAAGCCGGTATGAATCCGCAAACGCCCGCCGCCATCGTCGAAAACGCAACGCTAAAATCGCAACGAAAATTCATCGGAACATTAGAAACGCTTTTTGAATTATCACAACGAAATCAAGTGGTATCGCCGTCCGTTGTGATTATCGGAAACGTGTGTACGTTGTCGGATAAACTCGGCATATAATGCCAATTTCGTTACGTTTCTTTTGTTTTGCGGAAATCACTGATTCCAAAACGGTATCATTTATGATTCATCAAGATTTCTCTTTTCTTTCGCTTTGGCATTCGCGGCAAGAAACCGGCGGATACCAGGCGAATCAACCGCAACCAGTTTTTCGGCGAAAATATTTTTTCCCGAATCAACCGCCGCAACAAAATCACGAAGACGGGAACCCGGCGGTTCACAAAGCAATACCTCATTAACAAATCATTTTTCAACAATGAGGTAATAAGGTTTTATTTTTTTGGAGATTTATTGCTGCTGAGGTTGTTTTAAACAATCGTTAAGAAAATTAGGTAAAAATAAGGTTAGTTTTCAAATTCATAACACAAAAAAAGTTGAAAAACAAATATTCGTAACATACCAGCGGAATTATTTTTTTGAATTGGTCTTTTCTTAATTTTTTAGTAATATTTCACTGATATGTTACAAAAGTTCCCGCTTTGTGTTCTGTGTGGTAAAAAATAAAAAAGACTGTTACTGTTGAATGTTTTTTTGTTGCATGTTCCGCACATCTTTTTCACGTTCTTTGGGCGTCACTTTTAGATTGATGAGTTTTCCGTTTTTGAGTTGTCCTTCGACGGTTGTTTTGTACGGTGCGTTTAATTTGAAATCGCAATCCCAATCCGCAGGAAACGCCGGAAAAAGATCAATCCGTTTGCCGTCGCATTGCATCACAAGACTTTGAACGCCCTTTGTCAAAATTCCGCCGTGATCCTGATCGGGAATCCAATCATAATTCGGTCCCCAGAAAAC
>JAIRLW010000193.1 GCA_031259095.1 Planctomycetaceae bacterium
AATCTTATACACCCTACCCACTACCAGAAACAATATTTGAATAGGTTGCGCTTGTCCGATAAATTAGAAATGACTTAAAATTATCGGTACAATAATAAAATTGGGATAGTTTTTAGGAAATGCTGTAAGAAATAAAGAGTGTTATCGTTTCGATAACACTCAAAAAATGACAAAATTGTTCAAAAATTATGTTTTGCACATACCATGACCGCAGATTAATCATTGATAATCCGGTTAGCAAGATAGATTAAATTCGATCAACACGAATGATTGGCAGATAGAACCAACCTTCGAGAAATTCAAAACGAAGTTTTATTTTTGTTCCAGCTTTACCGGCAATACACATTCGCGGTTTGGCGCATGGAGTTGAGTGTTTAACTTTCGGTCGTGTTTCAATTCGAGGTTTTGCATTGGCGGCATAACAATGATAATAAACCTCGTTAGGCGTTTTGCCATTGAGTGTCATATGTGGTCGATATTCATTGTACCAATCAAAGAATAATTTCGTTTCGTATTGAAATATTTCATAACCTGTTTTATAATCAAGACTTTAGCAACATTTCTTGCTCCCGGTGAACAACGCCGTTTTGAGGAGTGAACAGGGGCGTGAACAGACACTGATATATTTTCGTAAGTCTTTATTACACAAAGACTTGCGTTAAGCCGGAAAGGACAGGCAACCTTTGCTAAAAGGTCGCGTCAGTTCGCAATGATTCAAAAGGTTCGTCGGCGGACATTTACCGAAATTCCTGCTGAAATTATTCTGCGTTCTGTTCCGGTACTCTTGACTTATGGTGTTGTTCGGGTATCTTAGTGTTGGTTTGAATTTTACGGAAATTCGGACTCTAACTTTTTCAAAATAACCCCCAAATTAGAAACCAAAAGGAATCAACATGGGAAGTACGATTGTTGACATTAAAGGACGACAAATTTTAGACAGCCGCGGAAATCCGACGGTTGAGGTTGATGTGAAACTTGATAACGGTTCATTGGGACGCGCAGCCGTTCCAAGCGGAGCAAGTACCGGTGTTCACGAAGCGCTCGAACTTCGTGACGGCGATAAGTCAAAATATCTCGGTAAAGGCGTTTTAAAAGCAGTACAAAATGTCAATGACCAAATTGCCGATGAAATTTGCGGTTACGACGCACTCGACCAAACCGCTATCGATAAACGAATGCTCGAACTCGATGGTACCGAAAATAAAAGCAAATTCGGCGCAAATGCCATTCTTGGCGTTTCGATTGCGGTTGCCAAAGCCGCCGCCGATTTTACGGAATTACCGTTATACCGTTATCTCGGCGGAGTCGGCGCACGAATATTGCCGGCTCCAATGATGAATGTTATTAACGGCGGCGCGCATGCGGACAACAAAGTCGATGTACAGGAATTTATGATTATGCCGCTCGGTTTTTCATCGTTTACCGATGCAATCCGTTGTGGTTGTGAAGTGTTTCACTCGCTTAAAAGTGTTCTCAAAAAGCAAAAATATTCAACCAATGTCGGTGACGAAGGCGGTTTTGCTCCTGATCTCCAGAGCAACGAAGAAGCCCTCAAAGCTCTCGTCGAAGCAATCACCAACGCCGGTTACGAACCCGGAAAACAGGTTTATATCGCAATGGATTGCGCGAGTAGTGAATATTATGACGCAAAAGCAAAAACTTATACCATTGACGGTAAACCGTTGAAAAGTTCAGAAGTGGTTGATCTTTTGGCGGAGTGGTGTAAAAAATACCCGATTGTTTCTATCGAAGATGGTTGTGATCAAGATGACTGGGAAGGTTGGAAACTTTTGACCGATAAACTCGGTAAAACGGTGCAACTGGTCGGTGACGATTTGTTCGTAACCAACACGAAACGGCTTCAAAAAGGAATTGACGATGGAATTGCCAATTCAATTCTGATTAAGGTCAACCAAATCGGTTCGTTGACGGAAACAATTGAAGCAATTCAATTGGCTCACCGCAACAATTATTCATCAATTTCCTCGCATCGTAGTGGTGAAACGGAAGACGCAACGATTGCCGATCTTGCGGTTGCGCTTGGAACCGGACAAATTAAAACCGGTTCGGCTTCCCGAACTGACCGCATGGCAAAATACAACCAACTCATTCGTATCGAAGAAGAACTTGATGTTGCCGCAATTTATGGCGGTGCGCTTTTTCCGAAACTCATTGCAAAGTAGGCCGCCTTTTACTGAAAGTCGCTTATCTTTAGCAGTTGATCACGGAAAATGTTGTCCCACAATGTCCCATTTGTCCCTAATATCCTTTCACTGAAAAAATGTTAGGGACAAATGGGACAATAAGGACTGTTGGGACAAAAGATAGGCGATGTTTCACATCAGAAAGGCGATTTTAGCGTCTTTGTTGATCGGGAGTATTAGGAGCAGATGACTGATAAATCGGTACTGTAGATGTGGGTGGAATAATTGGAGTATCGCCGGGATATTGCGGGATGTTCGGAGCGGAAACAATTGTTTTATTGGTATCTGTTTGGGACGCCTTTTTTTCGGCATGGTCTTGCAAAGACGGGTCACTTGCCTGTTCACGAAAAACAATGGAACGGTCGGCAAAAGATTTGAGATAACGATCTTTTTTACTTCCCAAAAATTCCGGTACCGGATGACCGGCAAATGTTGTTTCATCGTAAATCGTTCCGCGTGTCAGCGGTCCGGTGCCGGCAAACCACAGATTACGGGCTTGGCTTTCACTCTGATTATTACCAGACGCCCAAAGCGGACGACCTGTATGTTTGTTGTAAGCGAATAAAGCAATTTTGGCAACACCGCGTTGTTTTGTACGTTTAATAAAGGGAATTTCAGGAATGGTATTGGCATAGGAAATAGCTCCGGGAATCGAAGGAATGGTAAATGCCGGAATGCCAATAAACATGTCATCGCGGTCAGTTCCAATCGCGCCAACCCGAATTTCAACAATATAATCCGCATCTTCTTCCTTATCACAAATCACTCCGCCATTGGCTGCCATTTGTTGACGGAGCGCCATTGCCAAATATTTGTGATCAGTTGCTTCATGGATAGCGTCTGTTTTGAGAAAAACATATTTATCGCCAATCGGACTAAAATCAATTTTCCCAATAGCATTATCAATGGCGTTACTGATGAGGAGTTGTTCGGTTCCGGTTCGGGTGGTGTCGCTCCACTTCGTCGTACCGCAACCGATTGTCAATAACACGTAAACCGCGATTATGACAATAGTTCTGATATTTTTTCGGGATTGTTGGGAAATCGTTTTCGATTCGGTCATCATCCAGACTCTTCACCATAAACGTTTGTAGGAAAAATCACGGAATCATAACAATTTCAACGATTGCCGTAAAGATCGAATTTTATCGTGGATAGTAAGAGTAGTAGCATCTAGTCCCATTAGTCCCTCATGTCCCTATCGTCTCTATACACAAATGGTAGGGACGATAGGGACATGAGACTAATGAGACAAATAATATTGTCTATACTTGAAATCGTTCCGGTTACTTTTTATAATGAAGCGTATTACAAAATGTGTCCTTTCGCCATGTCGTTGGAGACGGGCGAGGTTGTTCCTCCAATTGGTTTCCCTTTTAATCACCAGAAAATTTATGAAACGACTACTTTACCTTCTGTGTTTGTTGTTACTGCCGGCTGCTGTTGTTACAGCGGACGATTGGCAAATTGTTTCCGGTAAAATTGTTACTGAGTTTGCTAAGGATGTTGATCCCGACAATCCGTTGCCGGAATATCCGCGCCCCCAACTTGTTCGCGAGACCTGGTTGAACCTCAACGGTCTTTGGGATTACACCATCACCAATCGCGATTCCGCAAAACCGGAAAAAA
>JAIRLW010000316.1 GCA_031259095.1 Planctomycetaceae bacterium
GGTTCAAACTTTTCTTTGCAATGCGGACAAAGCCGCCGAACTAATCGTTGCGCCATAATTCCTTCAACAGTTGTCCCGATCAAAAACGGTTCCACACCCATATCAACCATTCGCGTAAACGCTCCAGCGGCATCGTTGGTGTGTAATGTACTAAAAACCAAATGCCCTGTCAACGACGCCTGAATCGCATTTTCCGCTGTTTCCAAATCACGGATTTCACCAACCAACACCACATCAGGATCATGACGCAAAATCGCCCGAAGACTCGCCGCAAATGTTAATCCGACTTTGGTGTGAACCTGAATTTGATTGATTCCGTCCAACTGATATTCTATCGGGTCTTCCGTTGTAATAATTTTTGTCGCTTCATCCTTAATCTCATTAAGCGCACTATAAAGCGTGGTCGTTTTACCGGAACCGGTAGGACCTGTAACGAGAATAATTCCGTGCGGCTGTTTAATAAGTTTCAAAAATTGCGTGTAAATGTCTTCGTCCATTCCAACGCCGCGAAGAGTGAAATCCATTCGGTCTTTATCGAGAATACGCATCACTATTCCTTCGCCGTGTAACATTGGAATAATCGAAAGCCGCAAATCAATTTCACGACCGGAAACTTTCAGTTTAATTCGTCCATCTTGCGGAATCCGTTTTTCGGCAATATTCAAATGCGACATAATTTTGAGACGGCTGACAATCGCCGACTGAAAACGATTAATCTCCGGCGGCATCGGCTGCGTTTGAAGAACACCGTCAATTCTGTAACGAACCTTCATACCGGATTCCTGCGCTTCAATATGAATATCGCTTGCCCGCACTTCAACCGCTTCGGTCAAAATTTCGTTCACTAAACGAACCACGGAGGCTTCCTGTGCAAGTTGGGCGTCGCCGCTTTGATCCCACTCTATTTCGTCAAGAACTTCAACATTGTCTTCGGCAACCTGCGCCATCAAACCGTCAATTGTTTCCGCGCCAACGCCAAGATGTGATTTAATGAGTTTACCGAGTTCCGCCGGTAACGCAACCACCGGAACAACCGGTTGACCGGTTGCGGCGGTTACCGCGTCCATCGCGTGTAACTCCAACGGGTTCGACGTCGCCACCAAAAGCGAACCGTCTTCGTCAAAACCAACCGGAAAAATATTGTAACGATGAACCAGTTTCGCGGAAAAACCGTCGAGAACGGAATGTTCAATCTGACTTTTGGCAAGATCAACAAACCGCAAACGAAGTGTTGCCGCAAGTTCTTGATACGCTTTTTCCTCCGTCCGCACGCCAAGCGCAGGAAGTACCGATTGAAGCCGCCCTTCGTTACGCAACGACTCCCGAACAATTTGAAGTTGCGTTGGATTCAAACCAACCGTTTCATGAATTTCTGTAAATAGAAGCATTCGATTTTATTTAAAAATGTACGATATATTTTATTACTGTTCACAAAGGTAGGCGACCTTTCAGCGAAAGGATCGCCTATCTCTCGATTGTTTGACGTTTATTCTGATCATTTATTCCGACACGATTACAATAAAAATAGAACATTGGAATCATTGAAAAAAACAATCAAATGCCCTGAAAGACGTCTCATTTCGTAAAATTTCCGTTACCACAGAGTGTATTGTAAATTTTTCAATATCAGTGTCAATATCAAAAACAACGTAGTATTTATCATCTCTTGCCCCAATTTTAGAGACGTTAGGGACAATTGGGGACAAATAATTTTGTGCCGCAATCATTTTTACCATGAAACGGCGTTTACGGAATTTTATGTCCCATTCGATCACGTTTTGTCGCCAGATAATGGGCGTTGTATTCATTCGACGGGCAAACAATCGGAACCTGATCGACCACTTCCAAATCAAATCCGCCATAAATAAAAGCGTCTGTCTTTTTAGGATTGTTTGTCAGTAAACGTATCTTTTTGAGTCCCAAATCTTTAAGAATCTGAATACCGACCCCGTAATCCCGCAAATCGGCTTTGTGTCCCAGAGCAAGATTCGCGTCCACCGTATCGAATCCCTCATCTTGGAGATGATACGCTTTAATTTTTTCCGCAAGACCAATACCGCGTCCTTCCTGCGGAAGATACACAATCACACCAACTCCAGCGTCGCTAACTGATTGCAATGCGTAATGGAGTTGATCGCCGCAATCGCAACGGAGAGAATGTAACAAATCGCCGGTAAAACAAGAAGAGTGAAGCCGCACTAATGGAGTCTCCGATTGGGAAAGATCGCCAAAAACAATCGCAATCGGTTCTTTTTCCTCATATTTAATTTGATAAACATAAATTCTGGCAACACCATATTTTGTCGGCAAATTGGCGTCGGCGATTCGATCCACAATCTTTTCACGGCGTCGCCGATATTTAATCAGTTCTTCAATAGTAATAATTTCAAGATTAAATTGTTTCGCCATTCCGAACAATTGTTCCCGATTGGCGCGATTACCGGTTTTGTCCAGAATTTCACAAAGAACGCCGCCTGGCGCAAGACCCGCCAGACGGACAAGATCAATCACCGCTTCGGTGTGACCAGCACGTCGGAGAACTCCGCCTTCCTTCGCCTCCAACGGAAAAAGATGTCCGGGTCGGGCAAAATCGGACGGCTTACTGGTCGGGTCGATAATTGCCCGAATGGTTGCCGCTTTTTCCTGAGCCGTAATACCTGTTTTATTGGTAATATGATCGACCGGAACAGTAAACGCCGTTTGAAGCGGCGCGGTGTTGTGCGTGACCATCGGCGAAAGATCAAGACGTTTACAAGTTTCCGGCAAAATCGGCATACACACCTGACCACGACCATGAATAAGCATAAAATTAACGGATATATCCGTAACACTCTCGGCGGCACAAACAAGATCGCCTTCATTTTCACGGTCTTCATCGTCCATCACAATGACAAGTTGACCTTTCCTGATCGCCTCCAACGCAGAATCAATACTCGAAAATTCGGACATAAAATTTTAAGGAATTTTATATTAACAACTTACATTCACAAACATAATCGGTTTATTATAACTATTTGGAATCAACCATGCCAGAGGGTCACTCGTCCTTTCCCGTGAACGGCAGGAAATCGAAGAACCCAATCAACCGTTGCAACCTTTCGGCGAAAAGTCGCCTATGACCATTTCCTAAACAAAAATTTGATTTATGATTTAAAAATCATTTGTCCCTACTATCCCTTAGCCCCAATTTTAGGGACAGAAGGGACATTAGGGACAAATTAGATGAAAACCGATAATGCCTTCATCGCAATCGCTAATATCATCGTTTTTTTGAGCAATTAGTGTCAACACGCCCTAATACTGATTTTGAACTACGAAATACACGAAGGGACACGAAAATGATGTTGCTATTTTTTATTGTTTCAAACCTTTCGTGAACATTCGTGTTTTTCGTAGTGAAAAGAAAAATAATTTAAAAACAATTTGCAAAAAATCAGCGTCATCTGCGGACTTCTCGCTCGGTATGCTCGAAGGTTAATAAAATAGACCATTACATTGCCGCTTGTTGCAAAAGTCCAGTTATAAAAATAACAACATGATTAACGTCCGATAATATCAAGAAAACGGCTGTAAGCGTCGTTCCATTCGGTAACATGTTCGGCGGTCGGAAGATATTCAACAACGTCAAAACTCGACCGGATAATTTGTCGGGCTTCGTCGATATTCGCAACATCTCCGGCGGCAACCGCTTGCATCATAATATTACCGATAGCGGTTGCTTCAATTGGTCCAGCAATCACATGTCGTCCGCAAGCATCAGCCGCTGCTTGACAAAGTTGGAGATTTTTCGTACCGCCGCCGACAATATGAATCGTTTCAATCCGTGAACCCGAAATTGTTTCGCACATCTCCAATACGTGACGAAATTTCATGGCGATACTATCCAACGCACAGCGGAGAACCGCTCCATCACTTTCCGGTACGGTCTGACCTGTTTTTCGGCAAAATTCAACAATCGCTTGGGGCATATCGGTTGGTCCCAAAAATTCATGTGCATCGGGATCAATAAATGAAACAAGCGGTTTGGCAGCCTGAGTCAACCAATTCAAATCTTCCCAATCGAGCGGTAAACCGGTTTTACCTTTGTGTCCTTGCTGATTCCATGTTCTCCGGCATTCCTGTAACAACCACATTCCGCAGATATTTTTGAGAATCCGCATCGTCCCGCCAACACCTCCTTCATTGGTAAAATTCAATTCGGAAACTATTTTTGTAACAATCGGTTTCGGAGATTCGATTCCCATGAGCGCCCATGTTCCAAGACTGATGTACGCCCAATTAATTTTGGCAATATCGTTTCCTGATGGCGATGGTTTTGCGGGAACCGACATAACCGCCGACGCGGTGTCGTGAGTTCCCGGCAAAATTACTTTTGCCGAAACCAATCCTGTTGCCGAGACCAGATTTTTCCGAAGCGTTCCTAAAACGGTTCCGGGTAACGAAACCGGTAAAAATAAACCGGTCGGCAATCCGAACATTTCGAGTAACGATTTTGCCCAATTGTTTTCGGTCGGATTAAAAAACTGTGTTGTTGTGGCGTTGGTAAATTCGTTACTTTTTATGCCGCTGAGAAGCCAATGAAATAAATCCGGCATCATCAGAAATGTTTCGGCAACATCAAATAACGGCGAATGATTTTGTTTCATTGCCAAAAACTGGTAAAGCGTATTGAATTGCATAAACTGCAAACCGCTTTGCCGAAAAATATCGTTTCGGGAAACTGTTTTGAATGCTTGTTCCATGACTCCGTTTGTTCGGGAGTCGCGGTAACAGACGGGATTACTCAGCAACGTGCCGCCGCGTCCGAGTAACGCAAAATCGACGCCCCAAGTGTCCACGCCGACGCCAACAATTTTGTTACCGAATTTTGTTCCGGCGATTTGTAAACCGGTTTGAACATGCGACCAGAGCGTGGGCAGATTCCAATAAAGAGTTCCGGCTAAGTCGGCGGGACCGTTTTCATAACGATAAAGTTCTTCGAGTTCCAGCGTGTTGCCGTCGAAATGTCCGGCTAAATGCCGACCACTCGATGCGCCCATATCAACGGCAAGATAGGTTTTTCGTGTCATGATAATTAAGTATGGCAATAAGTTGTTGCGATAACAGTCTCTTTTATTTTACCACAAAGGACAGCAGAGAGAACAGAAATTGTTTTGTGAATTGAAATTAAAGGTGTTATTTTTTAAAGTATCATTATATTCTTGAACATGGAAAATGCTGAATTTTAAAACAATATTCCGTAAACGATGTTCAAAATAAATTTCGATATAATAATTGAATCAATAAAATATCAAAAATTTCTCTCTTTGTGGTAAAAAATAAAATCGACCGTTACCTTGAAGAAAGTTAAACAGTCGTCAATATACACAAAAAATGTTGTTATTAAAAGCGGGTAACTGCCTATTTTTATTAACCACCGAACACATGGAAAAAATCATCTGCAGATTCTTTTGACATAAAAATAATTATGTCTATTTTAATTCTTGAAATCCGTTGTTATCCCTAATATAATTGGAGAGACGATGAGATGTTCGATTGGCAATATGACATGATTTAAAAATAGTAATATATCAGTGAAATAATTATTTTGTAATTATTCAATGGAATGTCCGAGATTTTCATGTTTCTGTCCCGTTAGGGACGAGATGTTGGTTAATACTAGTGACCAGTAGGAATTTTACCAATTTTTACCCAATCGTGTCCCTAACGGGACGGGAAAAAATTCCGCTGATATATTACTAAAAATATTCTGTAAGATACACTATTCCGCTATGCCGACAGTTCTACTGACTCGCCCCAAACATTTGATCAAGCCGTTGCAAACGGATTTGGAATTGCTTGGTTGGACAGTTCTGCTCCAACCAACAATCGAAATCTGTCCGCCTGATTCGTGGGTTCCGGTTGATGACGCTATTCGACGTATTATTTGTGAGAATCACCATGAAAAAAACGGTTTTGATTGGCTTGTTTTTTCGAGTGTCAATGGAATTCAGTTTTTCTTTGACCGTGATCAATTTCTCAAAGAAGAAAAAGACGAACCGGATAAAACAACGTTTGGTATTCTCCAGAAACAACCGGAATTTTTGAAACCGATACGTATTGCGGTGATCGGAGCCGAAACCGGCGCCGCGTTACAACGCCGAATCGGACGACGTGCGGATATTCTTCCCGAAATCTTTTCAATCGAAGGAGCTCTTGAACATTTGCTCAAAGAAGCCCAATCCGGTAAACGTTTTTTATTGCTTCGTGCCAATCGCGGACGTGAAATTCTTCGGCAACGTCTTCAGGAGGCAGGTGGAATTGTTACGGAAGTGGTTGTTTATAAGAGTGTTGACGTGAAACATCCGTCGCCGGAAATTGCCGAAGCCATGCGTTTGGGAAACATTCATTATATTACCGTAACCAGTTCCGCGATTGCGTGTTCGTTGGTGAAAATGTTTGGTAACAATTTACGGCAATGTAAACTGGTCAGTATCAGCCCGATCACTTCGAAAACACTCCGCGAACTTGGTTTTCCGCCGCAATATGAAGCCAAAATTGCTTCAATGAAAGGAATAATCGATGTTCTGAGACCGTTCAGCCCGAATGGGAACGCTTCCATTTTAGACTCAACTCTTTATAATGAATTGCTTGGGAGACAACATCAATGACCGATAAAGAAACAACAATAGTGACTCGGCGTAAAATTTTTCGGCTGATTGCTTATATTCTGACGGGAATCTTTTTGATTCTTCTGTTAATACTTTATTTGCTTTATCTTTCAGCGCAACGTTTACCGGATTTTTATAAAAAAACTCTTGCGGTCGGCGATGAGATACAACTGCTTCGGCATAGCGAAATGCGTTACAAAATCGGCGGTTTCAATAATGCAC
>JAIRLW010000381.1 GCA_031259095.1 Planctomycetaceae bacterium
AATCTATCAGCGGAATTATTATTTTTTTACATTAGCCCTGAAAGGGCGTTAGGATTATAGCCTACCCCAACGGGGTAGGGGTAAGTTCCCCCGCCAACCCAACGCCCTGAAAGGGCAACAGGAAAATAATTAAATGACGAACCGTTTATAATCTTGACGCCCTTTCAGGGCTTGGTGTTGTGATGACTTTAACCTACCCCGTTGGGATAGGCTATAATCTGACCGCCCTTTCAGGGCGAATACTTTTTTAACCTCAAATAAAAAATTCCGCTGATAGATTACTAAAAATTAAATGCCGTAATTTAAACGTTTTTTTTAATACTGATTTTTAACTTTTTTAACTATGAAATACACGAAGGAACACGAAAATGATGTTTCTATTTTTTAAAACTTTTCGTGAACATTCGTGTTTTTCATGGTAAACCTAAAAAGAGAACAATTTACGAAAATCAGCGTAATCTGCGGACTGTTCGCGCGGTATGCTCGAAGGGGAACTTCTAAAAACTTCAACTGACATCAACCAAAATCGATTTTAGTCGATATGTAGTCGAGTTTGGTCAATCAAAAAACGAGTTTTTAGAAGTTCCCGAAGGTTAATATAAATAGGCAGGCAGTTACTCACGGAAGGTATAAAATATTATTTTGAACGGTTTGTCAAAGTGAATGTTTCAGTAAGTAATTGTTCGAGATAACTTTAAACGACACTTGCGACGTATTATCATGACGTGATTTATAAACAAGTCCTTCACGCGGATTATCCGACAACATACTTGGCGCATCAGCCAATTCAATTAATTTTTCAATCGGTGTTTCCTTAAAATTCAAGGTGTACGATTTATCGATAACAGGAACGTGTTGAAGTCCTAATTGCCGGGCAATTTCGTAACGTTCTTCGGCGTCCATATATTCCTGTTTATTGATGTTAAACACATCGAATACGTAAAAATCTACTCCATCAAGTTTCAGTCTGTTTGATGAAATTGACGTTCCGACAATCTCGCCTTGCACCGCAAGATCAACTCCCAACTCTTTGCATAACGCAGGTAATGTTTTCCGAAGATTATATTTTATCGCCATATCTTCGTAAACGCTTTGGGATGTTTCTGATTTTGTTTCGGAATTTTTTCCGAAAAGAGTTTTTGTAATCCACTGAATAAAGTGTTGAAAGAATTTTTTATTGTCAAACGCTGTGGACATTTCGTGATTGCGGGAACAGACGCCAAAATGTCCGTTGTTGAAGTAGTAGGTTGCCGAAGTACCGTCAATTTTTTCTGTAACTTCATATTTCCGGTTATCGAGCAACATCAATTGAAGTGTTCCGAATGATTGAATCCGTTCCTGATCTGTTTTTCGGACAAACGGCGGAAAGGGTCGTAACACACAATCGCCGGCTATTTGTCGGCTGTTCTGCCGAGTATCAGGCGGTTCGTATAGTTTGACGCCGAGTAATTCTGTAACATCCCCGCCTTCCTGAGGATTGGTTATTTCAGGAAATGTTAATAACGGCATTAACAATCCTTGTGAAATTTGTTTTTTTAATTTGACCGTTTTCAGGCGGTAACCTTCCACACCGTCCATCGTTTTATTTGATCTTCCGTCCAAAAAAACGAAACGGTTTTCTTTCGGCAAAAAAGAATCAATCTCGAAATACACGCCCAACGTGTTGACGGCAAACTCTCCCTTCTTGACAACGCACACCCAATTATTGGTGGTCATGATTGCCGCTTCAATCCGGTCGGCTCCTTCAATCGGAAAAAGTTCTTTCACTTTTGTAATCGTCGCTAATTTTCTTGACATTTTATTGTTCCTCCCTTTATTTTATTTATTAAATTTGACATTAATGAATATTGGGTTATGTGTGAAATTTATTGAAGGTGTTGTCAATATACCTTGTTTTGTAGCGGATAAAAACGACTCGCCAATAAATTTGAAACACTGCCGATATTTTACCATCTCACCAAGATCAAATACAAGTCCTCTTGGCTTAAAAACATTTTTTCATTGTACATGTGATTTTATGAGTGATTGGGAATGAGGAATATATCCAAACCGATACACGTAATAGCAAAACAACAATCAATATTGGGAACTTCTAAAAATTCGTTTTTTAGCCGCAACGTTTTATGAAAAATCATTTACTCTTAATATCCCTAATGTCTCTATCGTCCCTAAAGTCCATTTTATAAGGACATTCAGGACGATAGGGACTAATGGAACAAATAATCAATTAATTAATCAATTAATTAAAATAACCAAAACCAAAAATCTTTTGGCAAAGGTATTTTTAGAAATTCTCTATTTCAATATTGATTTTCGTAATGAAACAAAATGTTTGAAGGCGAGTTTCAGAACACGTTGTGAATCAATCAGTCCGGTAAACGGAATAGATTCCATCTCAAGCGATTTTGTGTCTTCGGAATTTTCGTTGGTATCCTGTAACAGCGTCCAGAAAATACCGTGAACCATTCTTTTTCCGAGAATTGTTTTGAGCAGGATTTCCGTCCAAAATTGCTGAAGTCCTTCAGACCACTGATATTCCGGCGGAATCGATTGGTCAATCTCGGCTGCGTCGGAACCAATCGCACTTGGCACAGAAATAGTAACATAAACTTTTTTGCCGAGAAAACTCCATTGGTCAATCATACTGCTCACCGCCATCGGATCACGCGGCAATGTCGAACGATTATTAAAACCAAAATTTATTTCCATGAGAAAAGAATCAATTTCATGACAACTCATCAACGATTCGGCAATCTGAATTTGATCATATTCCGGGACATGAGTGAGCGCATATTCTCCCCAAGGTTGGTCAATCCCGACAAGAATGGGTGTGTCGATAGCGCGAGTTCTCATCTGTTGCGCGAGTATTCGTACCAACGCAACAACCCGTGATTGTGAAATTTCGGGAATGACGTAAGAATTGAAACGGCTTGCCAAAATCCAGGACTGGACAGTGGAACCATAACGTTCGGTCATGACATTGACAAAACGAGTTGCGTGACTTTCAAAAATTCCCTCTTCATGTAAATGAGGAGTGAGCCAGACCGGAAATGCGGATCTATCGAAACAAAGAAGCGGTCCCATCACAATATCAAAACCAAATCGTGCGGAATTGGATATTCGTTGTTCTAATTGTTCCCAACAAAAACGTCCGGGTTCAGGTTCCAGAGTACGCCACGACGGCATCGGCATCACTGCGTGAAACGCTTCTTGCAAAAATTTGGCATAAAGATCAAATTCGTATAGTGATTCAATCGGATGATTATTCAATCCAATCCCGAACAACACCGGCAGTTTTTCATCCGCACGAGTACGCCATGCAAGAGATTGTTCGGTAAATAAATTCGTACAGCCCAACGCGATTTGTTCAAATTCTTCCAAAAGTAACGCCAATTCTTGTTCGATTTTGGGATCGGAATCGTCGGTAACAACTGCTTTAGAAAAACGTCGGGACGCGGCAAGAGTTCGTGTCCGCAGTTCCTGAGACATCCGAAATCCAACCATTTGCCAATCAAACTGTTTACGGAGCAAGCGTCCCAATGAACCGCGTCCGAGTTCTTTGACCAAAGAATAAGGATGTTCCTGATTGATTAGCGATTCCGTTGATTCCATCGAAAGTCCAAGTTGACGATGCGGCCAAGGAACATGAACCGTTCCGCTGCCTTTTGCCTGAGTACACACCGTCATTTCGTTTCCGTTCAGAATAATCTCTGTCGGATGCGGAACACGTCCCCAAGCCGCAAAATAGGACTTTTTCAAAAGCGGTTCAGGAACAATTCCCGGTGAAATACGAAAACACAACTTACTCATCGGAAAAAACTAGGAACTTCAGAATAATCAGGATAACTAAAACAATTACAACAATATTGAATAATCTCTATTAATTGTAGAAAGACACTTGTCAAAAAACAAGTAGTCAACATGCAGAGATACTGTAAATGGTAGAAAATTGGTAACTATTCAGTAACGGCGAAACCAAGTAAGGTGGGCAATCCTTTGGCAAAAAGTCGCCTACCTGATTTGACCAAACAATTACTCCCCGTCTGCTCTCCGTCGAATTTATGTTGTCCCCCCTTGCCGTTCAGGAATTTCAACAGATAATATTCGCTCCGTATTTTAGTTTGATTACTTTTTCTTTACGTTTAAAATGGAGAAAACCGTGTACGAGTCTGTTGCTGTCGTCGGAGCCACTGGAGCAGTGGGAACCATTATACTTGAACTTTTGGAAAAGCGGAATTTTCCGTTCAAAACAATTAAATTCCTCGCTTCTAAACGTAGCGCCGGTAAGGAAATCAAATTTCAAGGCAAGACCTACACGATTGAAGAATTAACGCCGGATTCCTTTGTTGGCGTTCAACTTGCGATTGCCAGCACGCCCGACGAAACCGCTCGTGATTTTGTGCCGGAAGCCGTTAAACGTGGAACTCTTGTTATCGACGAAAGCGGATATTGGCGAATGGACCCGGAGGTGCCGCTTGTTATTCCCGAAGTCAACGCCGCTAGTTGCAAAAATGCCAAAAAAGGAATCATTTCAAGCCCGAACTGTTCCACCACCCAATTGGTTGTTGCTGTTAAACCGTTGCACGATTTCGGTAAAGTCAAACGAATTGTTGTCAGTACGTATCAGGCGGTTAGCGGGGCGGGACTGGTTGGAACTCGTGATCTCGAAGGTGGAACTCGCGCAATACTTGAAGGTAAAAGTTATCAGTACGAATGTTTTCCGTATCCGATTGCGTTCAATTGTATTCCGCAAATCGGTTCCGTTAAGGAAAAAGGTTACACCTCCGAAGAGTTGAAATTGTTATATGAAACGCGGAAAATTCTAGGCGATGATTCCATTAAGGTTTGTCCGACAGCGGTTCGGGTTCCGGTTGCGAATTGTCACAGCGAAAGCATTCTGGTTGAAACGGAAAAGAAAATCACCGTTGAAAAAGCGCGTGAACTTTTCGCCGAAATGGAAGGCGTGGTGGTCATGGACGATGTTTCGAAAAAAGAATATCCGTTACCAAATCTTTGTACCGGTTGCGATGAAGTGTTTGTTGGTCGGATTCGGGAAGACCTGTCACAAGAAAACGGTCTTGCGTTCTGGTGTGTCAGCGATAATCTCCGCAAAGGCGCAGCCACAAACGCCGTACAAATCGCCGAATATCTCCAACGGAACTCGTGAAACAATCAAAAATTATTGTTCTCTAAAAAATTATTATCTCATTAGTCCCTATTGTCCCTCATGTCCCTAAAATGTTCGACTAGAAATCAAAGGGACGAATGAGAAATTTTTGTAAAATTCGTCTTGTCAATTTCAAACAAAATTTCTATTATCACTTTAGTTCGATGACATGTTGTATGTTAAATTTGGCAAAATAAAGAAACTACGAGGTTTATTAACAAAATGAAGATATTATTCGCCGATGATGAGAAGAATATTCGTGAAGTATTGACCGACGAATTGCTTCATCTTAATCATGTGGTAACGCCGTGCAAGGATGGAACAGAGGCGTTGGCGGCGATTCGTAAAGAGTCGTATGATGTTTTGTTACTTGATCTGGACATGCCGGGCGCAAACGGATTGACTGTTTTGGAGCAGGCGAAAGAACTCGGCAGCGACGCCGATGTGATTATTCTGACCGGAAAAGGAACGCTTGAATCCGCTCAACAAGCGATTCATCAGGGCATTGTTGAATTTCTCACAAAACCTTACACCATTGCCGACCTTGAGAAAATTCTAAACACAATTGCCGAAAAACGGGAACTTAATAAACGTTATTTGACTATGATGAACCAACTGTGGCATACCGAAAATAACAACAAACTTGTTGGTTATTCCGAAGTCATGCAACAGGTTTACCGCATGATTGACCGGATTGCGCCGACTGATTCAACGGTGGTGATTCTTGGTGAAACCGGAACCGGTAAGGAACTGGTCGCGCGGTCTATCCATGATAAGAGTCCGCGATTCGATAAACCATTTGTTGCCGTCAATTGCGGGGCATTGCCGGAAACGTTAATTGAAAGTGAGTTATTTGGTCACCGAAAAGGAAGTTTTACCGGCGCAGACGCCAATCGAACCGGTTTATTGGAAGTCGCCAACGGTGGTACGTTGTTTCTGGATGAAATCGGGGAATTGCCTAAAGGTGTTCAGGCAAAGTTGTTGCGATTTCTTGAAAGCGGCGAGGTACGGAAAATCGGGGAAAATTCCGCGACCGTTTGCAATGTCCGTGTGGTTTGCGCGACACTCCGGCATTTGGAAACGATGGTACAGTCGGGAGAATTTCGAGAAGACCTCTGGTTTCGGATCAACACTTTTGAGATTCACCTCCCTTCGCTCCAAGAACGCAAAGAGGATATTCCTGATTTGATTGCGGTACTTGCCAAACGGTTTCAGCCGAATCTTGACAACTGTTCAGCCGAAGAATTGTTCACAGAGGAAGCGTACGATTTACTATTACACTACGATTGGCCCGGCAATGTCCGGCAACTTGCCAATACGATTGAACATGCGCTGATTCTTTCGGATGGTTTTCCGATTAGTGCGGAACATCTTCCTCCGATGTTGAAACCGAAAAAAGACAAAACGGAGTCGGAAGTTCCGATTTCGGGGCGTATTACGGAAAAAAAGCCAAACCGTCCGATTGTCAACAAAAACGTACAAGATTCATCGTTATCGATTACCTCTTTTAGTAGTCCGATGGCGGAGTTAATGTCCTTTGATCCTGCGTCGGAAACGGCAACTTCGGCAACCTCAACAACAATGTCAGCAACAACTCTTCGTGATCTTGAAATGAAGGCAATTTTTGCCGCTCTAACCCGACACGAAGGAAACAAAACCAAAGCCGCCGAAGAACTGGGAATCAGTCTCAAAACCTTGTACAATAAATTAAACCCGCCCGAAAAACGAATCGCCTGATTTTAATTAATAATTATAATTATAATTATAATTAATAATAATAGTTAATAGTTAAAATAGGGCGTCTCTAAAAATTCATGGACACAAATGGACACAAAGAGCAAGATTAAAATGCATAGGCGGTTTTTAATGCGTTTCGGACAACAGACGTGATTTGTTTCCGGCTGCACGGTTTGGACAAAACGGAAAATGCTAGAAGTTCTTCCGCCTCTTTGACAATCATTTCGTCCAACGCCGCCGACAACAA
>JAIRLW010000382.1 GCA_031259095.1 Planctomycetaceae bacterium
AACGGTAACGTTGAAAAACGTGTCGAGCAAGAGTGTCACGAACTCAATGTCAAAAGAGAAATTGTTTGGCGTGATGCTGTTGTTACGGAACGGCGCGGGATCGACAAAATGATTCACCGCTATCTGGTTGAACATGGTTTTCAAATTCAGCAATTTGATAAAACCGGTCAAGATACCGAATGGATAAAATGTACGGTTGCAGATGTTGAAAAAGCATTTGCCGTTGTTAAAGAAAAACTTTACAACGAAGATAAGCGAAAAGAACTTTCCCAGAAGTTTTACGAGGAATTGCGTAACTGGTATTTTTGGGCAACCGAAGAATCGAAAAATCCCGATTATACGTTGCGAATAATCATACGTTTACTCTTATGTTTTTTTCTCAAAGAAAAAGGATTGATTCCCGTTTGTTTATTTGATGAAAATTATGTTAAAGAAAATCTCAAAGAGAATGAATATCGTTACCATAAAGTTATTATTCGCAACTTATTTTTTTACAGTCTTAACACGCCAAAAAATGAACGCGGTGAACTTGAAAATCGTAACTTGATACAACATCACGGCAAGATCAAAGAACAACTCCACAAAAATATTCCGTTCCTCAACGGCGGACTTTTCACCGAACATTCAGGAGATGATTTTTTGTTGAATGACGATTATTTTTTTTCCGCACCAAGAACAAAGACAATTAAAGAACTCGGCGGCAAATATTCTGTTGCAGGAATTATTCATATTCTTGCACAGTACAAATACACACTTGAGGAAACCGATAATTCGGAATTTATTGATCCTGAATTTATTGGTAAGATGTTTGAAAGTCTGCTTGCGTGTATTGATGCTGATAGTAAAGAATCCCGCCGCAAGGTTACAGGAAGTTACTACACGCCGCGTGAAATTGTTGATTATATGGTCAATGAAAGTCTTGATGCTTATTTGACAAACTCAAAAAATATCGATAACGATACGAATATTGAGAGTATGATTTTTCGTTGTCAGATTCTTGATCCTGCGTGCGGCAGCGGCGCATTTCCTTGCGGTATTATGAACGCCGTCATGCAACGTCTTGATCCGGATAAAAAGTTACCGCAATCAAAACGTTATCAAAAGAAGTTAAAAATTTTACGAAACGTAATTTATGGTGTTGATATTCAGCCGATGGCGGTACAAATTGCAATGTTACGTTTGTTTCTTTCACTACTTCAGGAAATTCAACTCGACCCGAAAGCGGATAACTTCGGAATAGAATCGTTACCAAATCTCGATTATAAATTTGTTGCAGCAAATACGTTGATGGGGATTGATTGTAACGGTCTATTTTTCAACGTCCATAAAGACCTGTTCCATCAAATCCTTCGTCTCAAACAAGATTATTTTACTGAATCCGATGTGTTGTCAAGAGAACAACTCAAAAAACAAATCCGAAACGCCGAACAGGAACTTGCCCAATTATGTGACAGTGAAGATATTAAGGTGTTGTGTGCGTGGAATCATTCGGATACGGCAGCGTCGCCGTATTTTGATGCGCGTTGGATGTTTGGTGTTGAAAAATTTGATATTGTGATTGGCAATCCGCCGTATGGGGCAACTTATCCCGCCGAACAAAAAAAATATTTCAAAGAACATTACGTATCGGCAAAAACAATCGCCAACGAACAAAAAGGTTCAATAGACACTTTTTCATTGTTTATCGAAAACGGTTTTAATGTTCTCAAAACCGGCGGGTATCTTAATTTTATTGTTCCTCTTACGATTACTTCAGGCGATTCGATGACAGGATTACATAAATTATTATTAAACAATTGTGAAACGATCAAGGTTGTATCTTTTTGCGACCGACCGTTACAAATTTTTAAGAATTCGCACAAAAAAACGTCAATTATTTCTTTCTGTAAAAATGAAACACCTTGTTCGCATTTACTGATGACACAAATGTATCGTTGGCACGGCGGAATAACACAAACAGAATTATTGTCAACATTAAAATTTACCGAAGGTCTGAAATACCGGCTTAACGGCAGATTTCCTAAAATATCATTTTCCATTGAAAGACGAATCTTGAAAAAACTGTTTTCATGTAAAACCAATATCGGTTTGTTACAAAAAAATACCGGCAAACCAATTTATTATCGTACATCGGGCGGAATGTATTACAATGTGATCACCAATTATTCAACAGAATCAACACAAGAAAAAGCGTTATATTTCGATGCGAAAATTGCAGAGGTTGTCGGTGCGGTTTTATCGAGCAATTTATTTTGGTGGTACCAACAAGTCTATTCAGATAATTTACATATCAAGGTAACGGAAATTGAATCATTCCCGATACCGGTTGAAAATTTAAAACCAAAGATTATTGAACAAATTGAAAAACTATTTGCACAATATTTACGTGATATTCAAAAAAATATTGTTGAACACAAAACGACCGAGTATGTCAATGTCAATTCCTACAAAGAATATAAAATCCGTTATTCCAAGCGGTTGATTGATTTGATTGACGATGTAATTTGTCCGTTGTATGGTTTGACGGACAAAGAACGTGATTTTATCAAAAACTATGAATTATCGTTTCGCGTGAACAAATAACTATAACTATAATTCCCAATGAAACTTTACGCATTTACAACGCCGGAAATTGCCAAACATTCCGGTTATCTCAAAATCGGCGAAACCAACGGTAACGTTGAAAAACGTGTCGAGCAAGAGTGTCACGAACTCAATGT
>JAIRLW010000393.1 GCA_031259095.1 Planctomycetaceae bacterium
GCCGTCTTTTCGCGGCATGTAACCACGTAATTGAGACATAATACGAATCTCCTTTTAAAAAAATGGTTAAAATGGTGTTAAATGGAGTTCTCCAATTGTTAAATGGAGTTCTCCAATTGTTAAATGGAGTTCTCCAATTTGTTAAATGGAGTTCTCCAATTGCTAAATGGAGTTCTCCAATCGTTAAATGGAGTTCTCCAATCGTTAAATGGATTTCTCCAATTGGCGGTTTTTTGGTGAGATTTCCGGAATGTTGTGATCATTCTGTAGCGTTCTTAATTATCAGGCAGGCGATTTGATAATTCGTAATCTATTAGCGGAATTTTTGTTTGAGGTTAAAAAAGTATTGCCCTGAAAGGGCAACATACTGTAGTTGATAGCGGAGAGTTGATAGTGGAGAGCGCCGCAAGCGGATTACTACCCAAACGGCAATAATTCCGCTTGCGGCGCTATCAACTTTCCACTATCCACTATCCACTATCAACTATCAACTATCAACTACTTCCTACCCGTTGGGTAGGGCTGGCTTCTATTGTCCCATTGGCTCTTATCTCCCTAACACTAAAAATTTTAGGGACATGAGAGACGATAGAAATTTAAGGGACAAAGAATTTTACTTTTACAGATTTTATTTATTTTTATCGCGGTATTTTTTGCTGGCGTATTGTAGAAATTCGCGTTCTTCTTTGGTGAGTCCCGCTTCGCCGACTTTACCGTAACGCCCTAGAATCTCATCAAGACGCTTTTCAAATTCTTCATTTTTTTCCGGTTTTTTTTCCGGCTTTGTTTCCGGTTTTGTTGCCTTGACAGACGTGTCATTGGTATTGGGTAAATTATCTTTTTCGGGGTAAATATGTAATTTAGGAGTCCGTTTGAAGATTTTACGAAACTTTTTTCCCCATCCGGTAAAACTGTCGGTAATTCTTTGGTGATGGCGAGCGAATAAGAAATAATAGAGAAGAGCAAAAAACGCACCGGCAAGGTGAGCGGAATAAGCAATTCCGCCCTTACCGACGCCGGAAGCGCCGCCGGCGTCCATGAAAACAATCATCAGCCCGATTGCCCACATCGGTAACGGCAAAATTCCCCACAATAACAATGTTTTCGCAGGATAAAAAAAGGCGTATAAAATCACTATTCCGGTAACTCCGCCGGACGCTCCCAAACAACCGGTGGTAGGATTGAAAACAGCATAAACCATTCCGCTGAAAATAATGGTTAAAAGATAAAACACAAGATATTCGGCACGTCCGAGTCTGTTTTCGATATTTTCGCCGCGAAAAAGCCCGATTCCGCCGGGTCCCAAACCAAGCATCATTCCATAACCAAACATCACCAACCCCAACATATTGCCGCCGATATGCCAGAAAGTGTACGGCGCATGCGCAAAACCGTAAGTCAGGAACTTCCACCAATTTTCGGGTGTATTCCATGTTCCCGGTTCAATTGCTAGAAATTCTGTAAGAGAATTATTAGGAAAAAAGAAACCGTTGGCAATCCAAAGCAGGACATTGATAAGAATCAGGTACAGTGTTACCGATAAGGAACCGCTGCGCGGGCGGCGATAGCCGTAATCGTCATAAGATTCGTATCGGTTGTAATCGCGGTCTTGAAATCCCATATTGGTTATGATATAAAACGGTTAGTATTTTAGCCGATTGCAATCAATTTCAGTCGATAGTTATCTTCCCTGAATTGATTTTATTGTAAAGAAAAACAAACCTCTTTTCTGAGTTCGCGACAGGAATTTGTCGCTTCGAGACGGATGAAAATCGGGCGTACACGTGTCAGCCTGCATTGACTTTGATCCACGATATAAGTTGACCTTCCAGCAAACACCAGAATAAAGAGGCTTGTATTTTACGAGATTATAAGAATTTCTACCAAAAAAACAAGAGCCTATCATGAAAAAGTGTTTGATAACCGGAGTCAACGGATTTGTAGGACGACATTTATTACAGTATTTTGACATGTTGGAAACGGATATTACAGAGATTTTAGGCGTGGATTATTCACCGGAAACCGCCGCCTTCACGCATCAACGTCAACCATTTTCCTATCGCTTTGAACAGGTCGATTTGACCGAACCGGAACCGTTTACCTCTCTTGCCAATGATTTTGATCCTGATTGGTTGATTCATCTTGCGGCGGAAAGCAGTGTGGCGGCAAGTTGGCGCGATCCTGATCGTTGTATGACGAACAATTGGAACATGACTTATAACACGGTTCGGTTTTTGAAGTTACGCCCGATACAATATCAGCCGAAATGCCGGATGTTGGCGGTGGGGTCGTCGGAAGTATATGGTTATCGGGAAAACTGGGAGGAACCGCTGGAAGAATCTCAACAAAGACGACCTTATAATCCCTACGCCGCAAGCCGTGTGCATCAGGAAGATTGGATTCAACTGAATGTCAAATGGCACAAACTCAATATTGTTTCCACCCGATCATTCAATCATACCGGTCCCGGACAAAGTGATCGGTTTGTTGTTCCGTCGTTCATACGTCAATTGCTCGAAGCCAAAAAGAATGGTCAAAAAACGGTTCATCTCAAAACCGGCGACGTCCGTTTGATTCGTGATTTTTCCGACGTGCGCGATGTGGTGCGGGCTTATCATCTCTTGCTCGAACACGGTCAAAGCGGAGAAGTCTATAATGTTTGCCGCGGTGAAGGAATTTCTCTGTTGAATATCATTGAAATTCTTGCGGAAATGCTGAAACTAGACGTAACCATTGAAATTGATGAAACATTACGCCGCCGCGGAGAACCGCCAATAGTGATCGGCAATCCCGAAAAGATATTCCGCGCAACCGGTTGGAAATCGCAAGTTCCACTGGAACAAACGCTCAAAGAGATGATACAAAAACAACTAAAGGGAACTTCTAAAAACCCCCTTGTGATTATTTGATGTGATGTTATGATATTTTTTTATTTTGTTTTTCCCATTTTTTTCCACTTCATTTTAGGATAGGTTTA
>JAIRLW010000474.1 GCA_031259095.1 Planctomycetaceae bacterium
CGGAAGCACGAATGTTTCTTCACGAGAAATCCGGTGCGCCGCTTCTTTACCTTTCCTGTAACGATGATAACAAAGTTTTTTGTATCGCATTCCGTACACCGCCGACGGATAGTTCCGGTATTGCTCATGTGATGGAACATTCGGCGTTGTGCGGTTCGGAACGGTTTCCATCCAAAGAACCGTTTGTCGATTTGCTCAAAGGTTCGCTCCAAACATTTTTGAACGCTTTTACGTCCGACGACCGGACAATGTATCCTGTTGCCAGCCGGAACGATAAAGATTTTCTGAATTTAATGAACGTTTATCTTGATGCAGTTTTCTTTCCTAATGTCAAGAAAATACCGGAAATCCTAATGCAGGAAGGTTGGCATTACGAAGTTGACGAGGAAACCGGCGATTTAACGTACAACGGTATCGTTTATAATGAGATGAAAGGAGTTTATTCTTCGCCGCAAAGCGTGCTGTACCGGACGATACAAAAATCAATGTATCCCGATTCGACTTACGCGAATGATTCCGGCGGTAATCCCGATCATATTCCCGAACTCACTCAAGAAAAATTTGTTGCGTTTCACGATAAATTTTATCATCCGTCAAATTCCATGATCTATTTGTACGGAAATGGAAATATCGAAAAACATCTCGAATTTCTCGACAAGGAATATCTAAGCCGATTTGCGAAACAAAAAATTGACGCCAAAGTAAAACCGCAACCTATTTTAGTACAACCGAAAGATGTTACAGCGGAATATTCTGTTGATGCCGGTGAATCGACTGCGGAAAAGACTTTTTTGAGCATGAATTATTTGTTACCGACCGATCTGGAAAACGCGGAACGCAGTTACGGTTTGGACTTGCTGACTTATATTTTGGTCGGCAGTGAAGCCGGACCTCTTAAACGGGCGTTACTCGACGCCGGTATTGGGCTTGACGTCAGTTGTTCGTTGGACAGTTCCATTTTGCAGCCGTGCTTTTCAATTGTTGTACAAAATTCAGAACCGGAAAAGAAACAAAAATTTCTCGAAGTATTGGATACAACGCTCAAAAAACTTGCAACAGAAGGAATTGACCGAAAAATTATCGAAGGGGCAATCAACCGTACAGAATTTACGTTGCGGGAATTTCAGGTTTCGGGTTTTCCGAAAGGTTTGGCGCTGAATATGAATATTCTCGAATCATGGTCTTACGGCGGTGATCCGTTGAAACACTTGCGTTTTGAGCCGATTCTGAAAAATATTCGTGACGGTGTTCCGCATGGTTTTTTTGAAAAACTGATTCAAAAATACTTGCTTGATAATCCGTCGCGCGGTTTTGTGATGCTCAAACCCAAACAAGGACTTGAAAAGGAACGTTCCGAAAAACTGGCGGCGAAACTTGCCGATATTAAAAAATCACTTTCACCGGAACAACTGGCGGCAATCAAAAAGCAACAACAAATCCTTCTGGAACGTCAGGCGGCGCCGGATAACCCCGAAGATGTTGCGAAAATTCCTACGCTGAGTATTGAAGACGTCAATAAAACGGCGGAAGATATTCCGTTTCAGAAAAAGGAACTAGATGATTTACGGATTGTCAACACTGATATTGACACGAATAAAATTGTGTATCTAACACTTTATTTCAAGGCGAAATTGAAACCGGCTGATGAAACAGGTTTTTATGCGTCGCTGCTTTCGGATGTTCTTGGGCGGATTGATACGGAAAATTACCGGTATTCCGATTTAAATAACGAAATTGATCTTCATACCGGCGGTATTTCAACCGGTTTGATGGTGTACAATTTCAAAAACAAGGATGATTACGATGTTCGGTTTACGATCCGAACCAAAGTGATGATTCCAAAACTGGACAAGGGAATTGATCTTATCCTTGAAATATTGAACCGATCAAAATTTGAGGATACGGCAAGACTTAAAGAAATCGTACAAGAACTTCGTGTTGGTACGGAACAGGCGTTGATGTCGCAAGGTCATCGGTTTGCTCAAACGAGAGCATCCGGTTATTTTTCCCAAGCAAACGCTTACCGTGACCGAATCGGCGGAATTGAATATTATAAATTCCTGCGCGAAACAGAAAAAAGCAACACGCTTACCGATCAATTGAAAAATTATGCCGAATTATTTTTGCGAAAAGAAAACCTGGATTTCGTTTCCGTAACAATTGACAAGGAAAATTTCGATACGGTTTCCGCAACAATCCGCAACAAATTTCAAGCGGGAATTGTTACAAAAAAATCGGAATTACGTTTGGGCAACGCGGATACGGTAACGTATGGACAGTTGAACGAAGCGGTGGTGATTCCGTCTCGCGTGCAATATGTTGTCAAATCGGCGGACTACCACAAGGCAGGATTTGAATATTCCGGCAAAATGCTTGTTTTGACGAATATTTTACGTACAGGTTATCTGTGGAACAATATTCGAGTACAAGGCGGCGCTTACGGCGGAGGATTTTCTGTTGATCGGAGCGGTGTTTTTTCGCTTTGGTCTTACCGTGATCCGCACTTGAAACGGACGGTTGACATTTATGAAGGAGTTGCCGACTATCTCGAAAAACTGGAACTTTCCGGCGAAGAACTGACGAAAGCAATTATTGCAACAATTGGCGGTCTCGATAAACCGCTTACGCCTTCGGACAAAGGGAGTCGTGTTGCCGCGATGCAACTTTCCGGTTTGACGCAGGAAGATATTCAACGGGAACGCAATGAGGTGCTTTCGACAACAGTGGAAGACCTTCGCAAATTCGCGCCGATGTTCTGCGAAGGAATGAAACAGAACAATATTTGTGTTTTCGGCAATGAAGAAAAACTCAACGAAGATAAAAATCTGTTCAAAAATACAATCCGACCTATTGAATAACAGCAACAACAATTCAAAACCAATTATCCGCTGATTTTCTCGGAAAATAATTTGTATCCGCAGATTAACGCAGAAAATAATTTTTGCAACTTTTTATTTTCATCCGTTGATTACGTAGTTTTTCATAAATATTTGAGATTATTTTTTGAAGATTACGAAACAGACGAAATAGCAAAACAGATAAAGGCGAATAGATCACTTAAAGATAAAGATAAAGATACGAGAATTATTTCGTTACAATTTTAAGATATTAACGAATGATTGATTGATTGATTGAACAGAGGTTGTTTTTTGAAGTTCTCTACAGTGGAATCGCACGCTTGATAAGGTTGCGAATTTCTTTGATCTTATCTATGTCGTAGTCACACGATTCCAGAAAATCGAAAATTCGCAGCAAAACAAATAAGCCCGAAAGTAAAATACCTGTTGTATAAGGTTTTTTCTGTTTGTGTATTTTGCCGCTCAAACGAACCGGTAAGTTCTTAAATTCTGTTGCTTCGGGAGTAGTTAATCGTAACAAATGCCAGACGACCGTCA